>JANPIE010000189.1:0-22307 GCA_031424835.1 Chitinophagaceae bacterium | reverse complement strand
CTGACCTTTGTTACAAAGCACCGTTTTCGGATAGTATGCCTGCGGCAACATCGCATAGATACGGCTCTTTCTTTCATTGGTAAACCCTGCATTTTCTATTTGGGGGTTGGCGGTACTGAAAAAGAAAAAAGATCGCGCTTTCAGGCTTAGCCACAACCAGTAAAAATAAAGCGGAGCATACAATACACTTGAGGGCCAGTACTCCCAATTATGAATAATGATCAGGATTTTTTTTAACCGGTATAGTACGGATGCTGCCGGACCAGGCCTGCCGTCACCTTGCCTTTTCTGTATGTCAATCGCACACGAAAATGTTTTGTTTTGTTTAATATCGAAATAATACATCGCTGCCCTGAGCGGGGAAAGATGAATACTGGTAATACTTACTGTATATAATGCATCCTGACGGTTGATCACAAGATCATTAGCAATATCTCCTTTCCCGCCAAAACGGTGAAAACGCAAGATACTGTCAGTTGTATAGTCCTTTGTTTGGGTAAGCCATTGGTTGAACCAGGTTTCTCGTTCGGCAATGATCTCGGGCGTATAAAGTGTTGCTGATGACCAAATATGCGGAACACTGACACTTAACTGCTTCATGCTTTTTACGAAACCGTCCCACCTGCATTCCATAAGAACGCTACCGGCATACAACACAATTGTAAATGGAGCGACAGTTTTGAAACTGTGATGCTTAAAATAAGCCAAAGGTTCATGGTTACTGATCAATTCAATAAGGACAAGACCCCGGCTTTTGCCATAAATCAGCGCCGGGACATGGTTAACAAAGCCACCATTCAGCAGTACTGCTATATCACCATTTTCGCGGACGGCGATCCAGCTCCCTCCGGAATCGCTATCTACCGGGTAGAGTAATTCATACCCATTCACAAGATGTGTTCCTGGCTCTCGAGCTGTTTTGCGGCTATGCTTTTCATCCCTATTTGATGTCAGGTATACGCCATCACGTGAGGGTATAAAAGTTACTGTGCACATACTTTTCGATAGTTAATAGTGGATACAGCAACACCGAAAGAGTCGGGTAATTTGATTCGCTGCAGGGCATTAACGCCTATACGCAGTAGCGCCATGTGATGCACAGTATGTTCAAGGTTGTACATTAACTCCCGCTCGTAATTACTGCTGATGGTAAATGAATCACCCTCCTCATACCCATAGTCTGCTGTTATTTCCAGCGGCTTATTGTCTTTGTGAAGGTTATCAAGTACAAAAGCAAGGCGCTCAATCGTAAAGATCCTGTTGGTCTCAATCTGCCTGTCGCGCTTTCTTGCATCATAGTTTAGTGTCCCGCCTGCGTATCCTGCATTCAGCTCCAGGTAAAATTCAAGAATATGCCGGGTATGCTGCCCTAATGTTGCGCCGGATAAAACTTTTATGGGTTCCACATACTCTTCATCAGTTACCAGCTCAAGCAGGGCGCTGATCTGCCGTAACAGTTGAGTGATGGGGTCAACGAGTTTGTGCATTATGCTGCAGGCTTTAAACGGTTATATAATCCAGTAAATTGGTCTCTTTTTTGCCACCAAATGATAAGACAGCATATTAGAACAATAAGGCAGTAAGCAAACAGCTGTCCGCCATCATCCTGCACCACGATGCCCAACTTCGTCAGATGAAAGAACAGTGCGCCGGCCATTAACCCAACACCCAATACCGCACCGATAGCAGTTGTAGCCGGAACTAAGATTAGTAGCGAAGCTATCAATTCCATGATACCAGAACCGATCCTTCCCCAAGGCTCCATGCCTGTTACAGAAAAAATATAAATAGATTCGGGGGCGCCGCTGAACTTGAAATAGAGTGTCTGCAACATAATGAGTGCCGCCAGCAGCTTCGGAATCCACAAAAGCAGGTTAATTTGTTTGGTTGTCATAACGCTTTTAATGTTTTTAGCCTTACATTTTTTTTACTTCCGGCCATTGCTGGTCGGCTTTCTCGATCAGCGCTTTCTGATCCTTTACCCACATCTCTTTTACCTTACCATTATAATTGAAGTAGAGTTTATTATCCACGATGGTCCAGGTATCCGTTTGTGTGGGCGACTTGTGACCGGAGGCCGTGCCATACGCGCAGTAACCGCCGTATTGGGGGCAGAACTGCTCCGGGTTGGCCTTAAAGTTTTCCAAGTTCTCTTTACTGGAGAATACCCACTGTGCACCCTTCCAGTTGTAGGATAGGCTATCTGCACCTTTAACCGGTATGGACTGTTTGAAAAAAGCAACCGGATCGTACCCCTTAATGGCTTTACCATCGGTTGAAAAAATTTCAGGTTTCTGTGCATTTACAGCGGCAGCAGACAAAAGGGTCATAGCAAGAATCAATAAATATTTCATATCGGTGTTTTAGTGCGTATAATTTTTAAGGATTGATTTTCTGCCAGTTCTTATCGGCCTTCATACGTAATGAACCCTCATCCCTGTTCCATTCTTTGAGCGTATTATTGAAAAAGCGGTTATAGAAAAGAAACAGTTTTCCCTCAAGGATCTTAAAGGTTTCCGGATCGACAGACACTTTCTCGCCTTTTGCGCCCATGGCATACGCGCACCAGCCTCCGTACTGCGGCTGGTATTTGGCAGGTGAAGCTTTGAACAGATCGCGGTTCTGTGCAGTACAGAAACGATAAGTCGCGCCTTCATGAGTCAGACTGATGGCAGGAATTCCTTCCACCGGTTTTCCTAAAATGAAATAAGCAACCGGGTCATAGCCTTCAATGGCAAGACCCGCTTTATCAAGGTTGTAATTTTTATGCTGTGCAAAAAGCACAGGTACGCTAAGCAAACAAAATGCAAGTAATAAACTGGTCTTTTTCATGCTAACATGGTCTTGTTTTAATGTTTAAAATGAAATGGAATACTGAATATTAAATGCTGCAGCTCTTGTAAGGCCATCGGGTCGTAACTCCCTTACTACAAAGGGTGCCGCTGCGATCAATTCAAGCTGGGTTGCAGAAGTCAACTGCTTTGTTATGACTATCCCTGCATTAAGCGTAAGACCGGAAGATCCGGGAAGGGTTGTACGTACATTAAACCGATTTACATAACTGTCTTCACCGAGGTGATAGATCGCCAGTACATTTGGCTTGATCACGAGTGTTGGGCTGATCGGAAAATAATAACCGATCCGTAACAGGACATCCGATTTCCTTAAAAACTGGTTGGTTGGTGCAAAGTCATAAACACGCGTATCGGTATATTCATCGGGAAAGAAAGAATTCCTGTTTTTCTGAATGAGCGGCAGCTGCAATCCTGCATCAATTTCAAAACGTTCCCTGATCAGGTAATTGATGCCTGCTACCAGATCATAGGTACCAATACTCGACTGATAATCCAACGGCAATGGTTTACCCGCCGCATTTTTATCATTGGCCGAAGTAAGGGGGATCTTAAACCCGGCCACTACGCGACCCTGCGTGTACTTCCTCTTTCTAAATGAGAGCGTTGCAAAACCATAGATATCTCCCGCATCGAAAACCTTGCCTAAAAAACCGTCGGCATATGTTGATGTTATCTTTACAGCCAATTGCAGGCGACTTTCCACCTGGCTGCTGTATTGCAGGTAAGGATTAATCGTAAGGGTTTGCCGCTCCCCTATCCCGAAAGAGGAACCAATGGCTACTGTGTTTTTGCCCGTTTTATGCGGATCCAGGTTCTTAATCGCCCCGAGGCTGCAAAAGCCTGCGTCACTGCAACCCTGTGCTGCCGCATAACCGGTAAAGCCTACATAATAAATTATCAAAAAATAGTATCTCATGGATCAGGTTAAAAGAGTGCGGAGCCGAAAAGATGTTTGTACTGTTGGCAATAAATAAGGACGTATTTATAGTTTGCAATGTCCGTCCCCGCAGGGCAGGTATAAGTTTGTGCTCCACTGGTTGCCTTGAGGGAACCGAGGTTAACAAATTGAATTGGATCAAGTTCGAGGCTCAGATAAACTTTCAGATCGGGGCCCATAGTAGATGAAAAATTCTCAAGGCTCACTATATAGCCATTGCCTACTTTATAAATCTTTGCCTGACCCGATACGATTCCGTAAGGCCCATTTGAAAAGTCTCCTTTTACTTTGACAACTGCCAAGGTGCTATCTATACGAGTGGATATAGATTCAGGTAATATTCTTTCCTTGGTACACATGGTTAAAAACAACCCCAACACCATGACTACCGGGTAGGACTTTCTCATAAGTGCCTGTTTGCACGTTTGGTCGAAAGAGATTTCAGTACCTTACAGAAATAAAAAATATTTTGTAAGGAATAAGAAATTGCCCGACTAATTTTGGAAAAAGGGTCAATAAAACGATTACGCAGCCGGCATTATGAAAAAAGAAACTGATGCAATTCCTTTCACCGGGAGGCATACTGCACACCCGGAGAACTGGGCAGCTAAATATGCTGACTATCTTTTCCGTTATGCTGCAGCGCGTGTCAGTGACCGTGAAAAGGCGCGTGACCTTGTGCAGGATACCTTTCTGTCCGCATTGGAAAATGTGGCAGGATTTGAAGGCAGAAGTTCTGAATCCACCTGGCTGACTGCCATCCTTAAGAACAAGATCATCGATTTATACAGAAAGCAATCATCCGTGATGGAACGCCATACGGAGCCCCTGGAAAAATTGACCGATCATGACTTTTTTGAAGCAGGTAACGGGCACTGGAACGAAGCATTCCAACCGAAAGAATTTGGGATGCAAAATGATACAATTTCGAAAAAAGAGTTCGCAAGGATCTTGCAAACCTGCATGCAGAAATTACCCGCATTATGGTTCTCAGCGTTCAGTCTAAAACACATGGAAGGTGAGACCTCCGAAAAAATCTGCACTTCATTAAAGATCTCACCGGCGAATTTCTGGGTGATCATGCACCGGTCTAAACTAAACCTTCGAGCCTGTTTACAAAAGAACTGGCTTTAAAATATTTCATATGGCAACATTAAAAGAAATCGCATACGACTGCAGGAAGGCTAGCTACCTGATTGAAAAAAAACAATTTGGTAACATTTCGATAAAAGAGCGCCTGCAACTCAAATATCACCTAACAGGATGCTCCGTGTGCCGCCTGTATCAACAGCAAAGTGTTTATATTTCTGACATACTGCACCAGGCTTTTGCAGACTTCAATTCAACCGGTCTTTCTATTAGTGATAGCGATATAACGAATATGCAGAAAGAGATCAACCTGCGACTGGGATCAATGTAATATAAATCTTCCGGTAACTGACAAAGGCTTCGCCGCTGGGTTGCTGCAAACAGTATATGTATAGACATACTATTTATTAGATGGGAAAAAGCTAAAACAGGGAAAGAATTTTTTGATCATCGAATTAAATGGCATCGGCGGTCAGCGTACCAATATGTACGATCCCAGCCATTCAATATTCTTCGCCTGAAAAGAAATCATCCGTCCCTGAAACATTCTGGTGAAGATTTGTATGCTTAACCATAAAATAAAAAACATTCCTTATATGAGTTAGCGGTCAGGTTTGCAAATATTTAAAGAAAATGGTGCTGATATAAAAATGATCGAACCTCCAAAAAAGGTCATTGCATGACACGTGTTCAAAGTTTCCAGGTATTCTTTTGGGGCATACTCATTAGCTTCCTGGGTTCCCTGCCTTTGGGTACAATGAATGTGACAGCTACGACGCTGGCTGTTCAGAAAGGTAGTTCTGCCGCCAGCCAATTTGCCTGGGGCGCCATGCTGATTGAAATCATTTGTGTAAGACTTGCACTACTCGCTATTGAGATCGTAAAGAAAAGCAAAAATATCTTCCGCATATTCGAGTGGTTCACTACTGCGCTGATAATGGCACTGTCCATCAGCAGTTTCATTGCGGCGATACAGATGCGTGCTTTTGGCGACAGTCCATTCACTTTATACGCTATCCATCCTTTTTTGCTGGGGCTCATGATCAGCGCATTAAATCCTTTGCATATCCCGTTTTGGTTGGGGTGGAGCACTATTCTGATCAATAAAAATATTCTACGGCCAACCCCATGGACATATAATATATATGTAACCGGCATAGGCCTGGGGAGCATCCTGGGGTTCGGTGTGTTTATCTACGGAGGTGCTTACCTGGTCCAGAGCCTTAAAGGTCACCAGCAAATTGTAAATTGTGTTATTGGCCTTGTTCTATTTATCACAGCGTTGATACAACTATTTAAATTGTTTAAAAATCCAACCCGTTCAAATGTTATACGATAGGTGTTCTTCACAAAACAGACAAACCTGCAAAATCCGAGAAAACGGACCACTTCGGGCCGAAAATGACCACTGTTTTTGCTGGCGAACTTTTGATAAATTGTGATAATCAAGAGAGTTAAACTGGTGTAATCATTTTTCTTCAATAAATATACTGACGCTGGAGTCAACTTTTTACGATCACTTAACGATCATCTTTTTCTGTTCTATATTTCTAATTGTCCATTGCATTTACTGAATAATAAGGGCATCATCATAGCCATATGCCTTGAATCGCATTGCATTATTCGTTATTAAGAAGTGGTACCAATGTCAGGACGGAATTTCAAGAGAGGGAACTATGTGTGGTCAGTTTAAACCAGACAACTGTGGTCCATTTGAATTGGATAAAGGTGGTTCGTCAAAATCGGACTGAGATGGCCAACGAAATCGGTTTGTGAACCATCGCACAATGACTCATGAGGTAAGGCCACCTATACCCGCATAAAAGTACCAGAGCTGTTTTCTGATTAGCTAAGCAACCGATCTAAAAGACTATACTTTGATTTACTTCTCACTGACCAACTATAGCAACCCTTTAAATATGAATTTAGTTATCACTTACTATGGTACCACACATTGTAAATTCTATTTCAATTACTTAATTATTATTTTCTTACCATAATTATTAACCTTGTTACTTTAGATAAAACGCTAATTTTTTATAAACTCTGCGTTAAAGTCTCTACCATAGCCTGAGTCTTTATTGTTTGGGCGCATAACCACCCTTCCCGATCCAGGTATCCCATACCTTAACAAATTCAGAATACGTTAATGGTGGAGGCACCCGGCCCTCACCCATATTCCATCCGGCTTTTACAAGTGTATCCCTGGCATGTTCCAATAATTGCGCTTTATTCTTATGTCCATTCCTTTTATAGTCCATGATCTGCAGAGCCAACTCGCGGGGTTTCTTTCCTTCAAATACCATCTTCATATCTGCAGGTGGCAGGGCCCATTTTGGATTGCCGGGTGGAGTATGGCGACCCGGTGTGTTTTCAGGCTGGTGACAGTTACCACATTTCATCGCATAAAGTCCGTGACCATCTTTGCCGCGCCTTGGTAGCATGGTATGAGGGTGACTATCGTCTCCCTGCAAGGGTACATCACCAGCAGGATGGCAGTTCATACAGCGCGGACTCACCAGTACTTTGTACACCTCGGAAAAAGCCCTGACAGAGGCAATGCTGTCTTTACCGGCCCCTTGCGCTAACTCATGACCGGAAAGTTTCTTATCCGCCATAAAAGCCGAATTCGCCACACCAATTACTAAAATGATGACTGCCATGACCGTCAGCATTCTTGCAGGCAAAAAATAATGACGTTGATTGTGATACTGTTTCATAAAACGGAATGTGTTTGCGATTTAGATACGGCAATATTTTCTTACTTCCCTTCTTTCTTTTTCATGTCTGCAGCCAGGTGAATTGCGCTTTTGATTCTCAGGTAAGTACCGCAACGGCAAATATTTCCAGCCATAGCGGCATCGATATCATCATCAGTTGGATTTTTGTTTTCCCTGAGAAGCACAGCAGCGGACATGATCTGTCCCGCCTGGCAATAACCGCATTGTGCTACATCTTTTTCTATCCAGGCTTTTTGCAAAGGATGATCGTTATTCTCTGATAACCCTTCAATGGTTACTACTTTCTTCCCCACGGCACGACTCACTTTGGTGACACATGAGCGAACCGCTTCACCATTCAGGTGAACTACGCATGCACCACATTGGGCCACACCACATCCGTATTTTGTTCCCACCAGGTCGAGGGTATCTCTCAGTACCCAAAGCAATGGTGTATTCGGATCTACATCGACATTGTATGTTTTCTTATTAATGTTTAAACTGATCATAGCTGATAAATAATAATGAAGAAATCCTTTATTCCATTAAGCATTCGAAATTGTATTCAATTGGGTTATAAAAGGCTGGTTGTAAAAACGCTTACCGGTGAATTTGTATAATGCGCTCGCTACAGCGCCAAATACCGGAGGAAATGGCGGTTCACCCAGTCCCGTAGGATCAATATCATTCTGAACGAAATGAACTTCTATTTTTTTAGGCGCTTCATGGCAGCGGATCATTCTATACTCACTAAAATTCTTTTGCTGTGTAGCGCCATCTTTAAGCGTCAATTCGCCGTACAAAGCATTGCCGATTCCATCCACAACAGCGCCCTCGATCATATTGACCGCAGCGTCAGGATTGATCACTATGCCACAGTCTACAGCACTGTATACACGTTCAACATACGGTTGTCCATCTCTTTTTACAATATCTACGACATGCGCCGCATACGAAGCGTGACAGAAATAAGCTGCCACTCCCCTGCTGTATTTTTTATTTTCGGGATTGTTCCATCCTGATTTTTCTTTAACCAATTGCAACACACCTGCATACCGGTCGGCATTGTAGTCGTTATTTCTTCCAACAGGATTTTCTTTGGCTCTTTTCAATAACTCCAATCGGAAATCTATCGGATCTTTGCCCATTGCTTCGGCTAATTCGTCAAGGAAGGATTGCTCAGCAGCAGCATTGAAATTTGATCGGGGAGCCCTGAAAGCTCCGATGGTGATATTGGAAGGTATTTGCCATGCTTCAGCAAGATAGTTGTCGACGGCACCCGCGGGGAACCTGTTTGCGTGAATTGCATGTTCAGGAATTCCGCCCCCTTTAACATGAAACCCGATCAGGTTTTTATTGGCATCGAGCGCGGCGCGGTAAGTAGCCGTGTACATAGGACGATAGATACCATAACTCATATCATCTTCACGCGAATAGACAAGTTTGACCGGTGCTTTTACTTTTTTAGAGATAAGGGCAGCTTCATAAATATAGTGTCCGTATGCCCGCAGGCCAAAGCCACCACCCATGCGGGTCATTTGAATTTCAATTTTGTCGGCGGGTAGATTTAAAAGTTTCGCCAATGTAGGTTCTGACCAGCCCGGCGCCTGCAATGGCCCGGCTACGAGGGCTTTATCATCCATTACATGGGCAAAGAAATTCATCGGTTCCATGCAGTTATGCGCGAGGAACGGCGCATGATATGTGCGTTCGATAACCTGGGCCGCATTCTTAAATGCTGTATCAGGATCCCCGTCTTTTCTTAGTTGTTGTGCAGGCTTGGCGGCGTACTCCTTCATTTTCTCCAATTGCGTGCTCGTACTCTCCAATCCCCCGGGGGTAATCACTTCCCTGGTGCCCCCCTGGCCTCCGCCCATGGTATTTTTTACCTCACCACTAGGCTCCCAGTTAACCTTTAATTTCTTTCGAGCATTAATGACCTCCCATGTGGTATTGCCAACCACTACCAGCAGGTCATTGAAAGTGCGCGTGTCAAAGCCGCCCTGCACAAACCCGTCTTCATATAATTTCTGGGCAAATACATGTTTGATCCCGGGCATTTTGAGAGTTTCGGATGCATCAAAATCTTTCAGCTTCATCCCGAATGCAGGTGGATGTTCGATCATGGCGATCAGCATCCCTTCCTGTTTATAATCCATCCCGAAGAGCGGTTTGCCCGAAACAATTTTTTGTCCCTCTACATTTTTCTTCGAGTTTCTCACCACATTAAAATTCTTTACATCTTTTAGCTGCATCCCTTTGGGAACAGGAATGGTAGCGGCCTTTGAGGAAAACTGGCCATAGGTTCCTGATTTACCACTTTTTTCATGATATAGCATACCTGCTTTGGTTGTCACTTCATCAATAGATACACCCCAGGTTTGCGCTGCAGCATCCTTCAACATCTGGCGTGCGGCGGCACCAGCTTCCCTAAGTGGTCTCCAGTACATTCTCATCGAATTGCTTCCACCTGTAAACTGTGGTCCTAATTTTACGCTGTCGTGCGGCCCCATTTCAACAACCACTTTTTGCCAGTCCGCATCCAGCTCCTCGGCAATGATCATGGGCAGGGAGGTCATCACATTTTGCCCGAATTCCGGATTAGGGTTGATGATCTTTATGAAATTATCTGGGGTGATCTTTATATACCCGTTTATTTCGATCCATTTTCCGGAGGGATCGGTTTCTCCGTCCGGACTGAATCCTGATAACCAGGTAAAACTTAACATCAATCCGCCACCGGCAAGCGTAGACGATTTCAGAAATGACCGCCTGCTTTGTTTGAATTCGATATTTCCCATGTTGTAATACTTTAGTAGCTGGTAAGGGAATTCCGATAATATTATCGGCTGTTTGATACACCTTCGCCTTTGTCCAAAGTCAAAGATGCCCGACTTAAAGTTAACGCGTTCCCGCCAGTTTTTCTTTGGCTGGCAAAGAATCAGTAAAATTGGTATGTGAACCGTAATTTGTATAGGATGCAGGCTCACTTGTAACCCTTAACTTGAGCTTTTTTATTATGATATCAGTCCAGGAAGCCAAAACCATTATCCGCGATACGGTATCGCGGGCAGGCATTATCTCCGTTAAGCTAAATGATGCGTGTTCACTCGTACTGGCAACAGATATTATTGCGCCATATGATATTCCCGCGTTCCGGCAGTCTTCGGTAGATGGTTACGCAGTTATATTCGCAGATACTGCTGTATCGCTTTCATTGGAAGGCCAGGTGAAAGCGGGTGCCGGGCGCCCAACCATCATTGCTCCGCAAACGGCTATCCGGATATTTACCGGCGCGCCAGTTCCCGAGGGAGCCGATACGGTAGTGATGCAGGAAAAAATAACGATCACAGGGAACAGGATAACTATCCAGGACGAAAAAATCAGGCAGGGCGACAACATACGCCTGATCGGTTCAGAGATCTGCGCAGGTGAAATTGCCATGCGTGAAGGGACATTATTGACCGCGGCTGCACTTGGTTTTTTATCCGGTATCGGGATAGCCGATGTGAAAGTATATGCGGCTCCCAAAGTTACCCTTGTGCTCACTGGCGATGAGATACGTCAGCCCGGCCAACCGCTTGCCTACGGCCAGGTATTCGATGCAAGTTCGTCAATGTTGGTAGCCGCGTTAAAGCAGACCGGTATCACTGACTTTAATGTGCTTTGGGCCACAGATAGTGCCGCTAAGACAGAAGAAATATTGCGAACTGCCTTGGAAAACAGTGACCTCGTTCTTGCAACTGGCGGCGTAAGTGTAGGAGATTATGATTTTGTAGCGGTCGCTGCAGAAGCTTGCAACATACAGAAGCATTTTCATCGCATCCGCCAAAAGCCCGGTAAGCCCCTGTTCTATGGTACCATTGAAAACAAATTATTTTTCGGGCTTCCCGGTAATCCTTCGTCCGTGCTCACCTGTTTTTACGAGTACGTATTGCCGGCTATAGAACAGTATATGCACAGGCCATCTTTGCTGAAAATATCAACTGCCAATGCAAAAGCTGCATACAGCAAAACAGCAGGGTTAACACATTTCATTAAAGCTTATCATGATGGCGGTACTGTCACTCCCCTGCACGCCCAGGAATCATACCGGTTGCATTCATTTGCGCAGGCAAACTGCCTGATCGTGTTACCTGAAGAAAGTACCGGCTGCGTGGCCGGGGATGAAGTATTGATACATGTCTTACCCTTCTGATGGAAATATTCTATACGATATTATTTGTGGTCGCATTCCTCTACGCGTCCGTTGGGCATGGGGGCGCGAGCGGTTACCTGGCGCTGATGGCAATTTATGGTATTGCGCCCGCAGAGATGAAGCCCACAGCGCTTATGCTGAACCTTTTTGTTTCTATGACCGCATTCATACAATTTTTCAGGGGCCGTTACTTCAATTTGAAATTATTTCTTCCCCTTGCATTCGCCTCTGTACCCATGGCTTTTATCGGTGGAATGATCAACATAGATGCAAGGGTGTATAAGACAATACTAGGTGTGTTACTGTTAATAGCAGTGATCCGCTTCTTTTTTACGCGCAACGCAAAGCCTGAAGATATGAAGGCCTACAATATCCCGCTAGCGATCGGCATCGGCGCATCAATAGGATTGTTATCAGGCATGATAGGGATAGGCGGCGGGATCATTCTCTCTCCCATTCTACTATTGCTCAAATGGACCGACCAGAAACAGACAGCCGCCATCAGCGCACTTTTCATTTTCGCTAACTCGATGTCGGGCTTATTCGGACAGTTCACGCAGGGCATCGTATTTACCAGCCAGATGCTTGTTATGGTCGCGGTTGCATTCGGTGGTGGTTTAATAGGCGCCTATTTCGGGGCACTGAAATTTAAGCAAGGCATACTAAAAAATATTCTGGCAATGGTGCTCCTGCTGGCTGCCTATAAATTATTATTCACAAAAGCATAGATACATGAGATACATATTTCTCCTAATTTGTTTGTGGTCAACTTCAATTAGTGGCCAGGAACTTAAAAATACCATTACCATAGAAGGCCGTGTAAAGGACAGGAAAGTTTATTCGTTTGACGAATTAAAACGGTTGCCGCATGTACAATTGGACAGCCTGCAGATATACAGTCACACTATGGCATTTCATGGAGTCGCACGCAACATAAAAGGCGTACTTTTAAAGGACGTTTTGAAAGCTGTAGCATTCGATGCGGAAACTCCTAAATTATTGAGTGGATATTACATTGTATGTATGGCGACGGACAATTACAAGGCAGTGTTTTCCTGGAATGAAATATTCAACAGCACTACAGGTGACAAGGTATTGATCGCATTTGAGAAAGATGGCCAATCAGCCAGCACCCATAAAGACGGGCTTGTTTTGCTAGCACCAACGGACCGTGCAACCGGAAGACGTTATGTGAAGGAACTGAATAAAATCATCATACAAAGAGTGAATTGATATGGCAGTAAAGATTGAAGCATTTGGACAGCTTTCGGAAATTACAGGGAAAGCGTTTGTAGTGGATGTGCGTGATACAGACCAGCTAACCTCTGTATTGCGTGATAAATACCATGCACTCACAAATATAAAATACCTGTTGGCCGTAAACAGGAAACTGGTAACCGGCAATATACAATTGGATGCCACAGACACTATCGCCTTACTTCCACCTTATTCGGGAGGGTAATATATGGACGCAAATAACGAACAATACGAAAGGTATAAAAGGCAAGTCCCTTTACCGGGTTTTGGCAAAGAAGGACAGGAAAAACTGTCGCGTGCAAAAGTGTTGGTGGTGGGTGCGGGTGGATTGGGTTGTCCCGTGATACAATACCTCGCAGCAGCCGGTATAGGCACAATTGGTATTATCGACGGCGATCGCGTGGAATTGAGCAATCTTCACAGGCAGGTATTATATGCTATGGATGATATCGGCCATCTTAAAGCAGCGGTGGCTGCAGGCAAAGTCAGAAAGGTAAACCCACAAATAGATTGCCGGGAATATCCCTTCATCATTACAAACAAAAATGCCTTAGCATTGATTGGCGACTACGATATCGTGGTAGACTGCACTGATAATTTTGTATCGCGTTATATTCTCGCCGATGCCTGTCGTTTACTGGATAAACCACTGGTGTTTGCGGCTGTTTTCCAGTTCGAGGGGCAGGTAGCTGTATTTAATATGCCTGCGGCGAACGGTCAGAAGTCAAGTTACCGCGATCTATTCCCGGAACCACCGGATGCTGCCTCGGCTCCCGACTGCAATATTGCCGGCGTATTGGGCGTATTGCCGGGCATTATAGGTATGTTACAGGCAACGGAAGTGATCAAGATCATTACGTCAATCGGTGAAACGCTATCGGGCAAATTATTGAATTATGATATCCGATCACTTAACAATATAATCATTGAGCTGGATCGTAGAAAACAGCAAACGGGACCAGTAACCCGCGAAGAATTTGAGTCGATGGACTATGAATGGTTTTGCGGATCGTCTTCCATTCCCGGCATCGACAAAGTTGCGCTCACCGAAATGCTGGCGATCCCGAATACCATAGCCATCGATGTGCGTGAAATGAACGAATCGCCGGAAGCCAGCTTTCCCCACCGGAGAATACCTTTATCAGCATTCAATCAACTGCCTGACCTGTCGGGCTTCGATAATATCATCGTATTTTGCCAGGGGGGGACAAGAAGTGTGAAAGCAGCGGGGATGCTGAAAGAAAAACAAGGAACAGAAATAAATATTTTTCATTTGCTGGGTGGATTAACCGCATATAACCAGGATTAATATGCATAAAGGAGTAAAAAATATTTTTATACAGGGCGCCATTTCACCGGCTTTTATTGCTGAAAGCATCGCAAAACATGCGAGCAAAAAAGAGATAGGTGCTCACAACATTTTCCTCGGCCAGGTTAGGGCTGATAGGATCGAGGGGAAAACAGTAGAAAGCATTGAATACACAAGCTATGAAGATATGGCGCTTGAAAGAATGGCCGGGATCAGGGAAGACATTTTCGCAAAATTTGAATTGACCTGCCTGCACGTTTACCACAGCCTGGGTGTTATAGCTTCGGGAGAAATATGCCTGTTCGTATTTACCTCCTCGCCACACCGAAAAAACGCCATAGCGGCATGCGAGGAACTGGTGGAACGTATCAAAGCTGAATTGCCTATATGGGGAAAGGAAATTTTTACAGGCGGCGATCATCAATGGAAAGTCAATCAATAATATGGTAAGCATCACACATAAATCGTACACACTGCGAAAAGCAATTGCCACAGCCGCTGTAACAGTGTCTCTACAGGAAACCATCGCTGCCATCGAGCAGCGCAAAGTTCCTAAAGGAGATATTTTTGAATTTTCGCGCGCAGCGGCACTGCTGGCCATCAAGAAAACAAGTGATGTAATTCCTGATTGCCATCCACTGCCTATCGAATACGCAGCTATTACCTATCATATTGAGAAGCTGTCAGTAATCATTACGGTGGAAGTGCATACCGTATATAAAACAGGCGTAGAAGTGGAAGCCATGCATGGCGCCTCCGTGGCGGCACTTGTTATGTATGATATGCTGAAGCCCATCGATAAAGGTGTGACCATCGAAAAAATACAATTGCTACAAAAGAAGGGTGGCAAATCCGACAACACACCTATTACAAAAAATTTATCCTGTGCTGTCGTAGTGTGTTCTGATACCGTTTCAAAAGGTGAAAAACAGGACACAGCGGGCAAAGCAGCTGTGTCCGTCCTGGAAAAACATGCTGAAAAAATTGATTACCGGGTAGTGCCCGATGAAATTGACGCAATAGGTTCAGCATTGAAGGAATACAAAGACAAAAACATTGACCTCGTAATATTTACCGGTGGTACAGGTTTATCAAAAAGGGATGTCACACCGGAAGCAATTACACCTTTTATAGATACCATGATACCCGGCATCATGGAAACGATCCGTTCTTATGGGCAACAACGCAACTCGCACGCAATGTTATCACGCGGCGTAGCAGGCTTTGCGGGTAATACGCTTGTAATCACGCTTCCCGGTTCATTAAAAGGGGTAGAAGAAAGTTTGCAGGCGATATTGCCGCATGTCCTTCATGTATTCTCAGTACGGCAGAATTTGCCTCACTGAGCCAATAATTTCAGATAGTCTTCCTGCGTGTCTATATCAACGCCACCGAGTGGAAATGGTTTTGTTGTAACATCATCCATGTTTTGCCGGATGATTTTTTTGGCACCCTCCTCTCCCGCCAGGTTCATCAGTTCGTCGAAATACTTTGACGTAAACAGCACAGGTGTACCGATATTGTCCTGGTATGCAGACGCCACAATTCCTTTGTCGGTTGACAGGTACCCGTCTACTAATGCAGAAAGTATACCTGAGGTTAGAAATGGCTGGTCGCAGACGATGATCAGTATCGCTTCCAGAAAAGGATGGGTTACTATCAGGTCAGTTACACCTGTGCGAATCGAAGAGCCCATACCACTTTCCCATTCTGCATTATACTGAATGGTCACGCTTCTTCCGGCAAGTTGTTCTTCAATAAGTTCATTTGATGCGCCTGTTACAACAATTACCACCGCATCGGGAAGTTCCAGCGATTGGTCAACCGCATGCAGCAGCAAGGTACTGTCCTTATAATCCAGCAATTGTTTAGGTTTCCCCATGCGCGAAGAATTACCCGCGGCAAGGATAACAACTCCGTATTTGGTATTGACGTACATATCTTATCCTCCTATGGTGATCATGCTGCGGTTATCAATGGTTTCCGGATCGATATCACTGAAGAGACCGGAAAACTGGCCGCCAAGTGCACGCGCTTTTCTTTGAATGGTTTCCTGGATAAGGGGCAATATCGCTTCGCCTTTTCTCAAGGGTGTCAGCAGGTCAGTTTCTTCTTTGGAGAAAAGGCAGTTCTTCAACTTGCCGTCAGCGGTGAGTCGCATGCGGTTACAGGTATCACAGAAAGGTTCGCTCATGGTACTGATCACTGCAAAGGATCCTTTGTGTCCCTCAGGTTGAAAATGCCTGGCAGTATCGTTGGCCTCTCCGGGGATTGCATCAAATCGATAATTAACTGCTACCTGGTCAAGGATCTCCTGCAAAGTAAACACCTGGTTGCTGCTCCACTTATTGCCGCTGAACGGCATGAATTCAATAAAGCGAACCTGTATGGGTGTATCGCGTGTCCATTCAACAAAATCAGCTATTTCGTCATCGTTCAATCCTTTCATCATCACCACATTGATCTTTGGATAGATACTGTGTGCCAGCAGCAGGTCAATATTGGAACGAACCCGTTTAAAATAATCGCGGTGTGTGATTTTCCTGAATTTATCCTCCCGTAATGTATCCAGGCTGATATTGATCTGTGAAAAACGGGCATCAAGTATTTCAGAAAGCATCTCGTCGATGCGCACAGCGTTGGTAGTGATGGCAAGTTTTATAGGCAACTTCGCCAACCGCCGGATAATATCGGGTGCATCTTTTCTTACCAATGGTTCTCCGCCGGTAAGCCTGATCTTATCCACGCCTTCTGCAACAAATAATTTCGCCAATGTTTCTATCTCCTGCGGCTGCATCAATTTTGACGCGGGGGCAAAATCATATTGCTCATCGGGCATACAGTAAAAGCAGCGCAGGTTGCAGTTATCCGTAAGTGAAATACGGAGATAATTATGAACCCTGCCAAAACTGTCTTTGATCATATCATTATTGCTTTACAATGCTACCCGTGTATTTTTTCTATTCTGTGTTTCAAGGGCGCCGCTATTCTACCCGCCAGCACCGCTTTGATTTCCGCCAATATGGAAACCGCTATTTCTTCCGATGTTTCCGCGCCGATATCCAGCCCGATCGGGGTGTGTATGTATGATAACTGTTCGGCTGTGAGTACAATATTTTCTTTTACCAGGTCACCGAGCATACGGTCGAATTTTTTCTTTGGACCCAGGATACCTATGTAAACAGGATTGATCGCGAGTAGTCGTTTCAGTGCATCCAGGTCATAATTATAATTATGAGTCATCAGCGCATACACAGTGTAACGATCAGGCGAGATGGACGATACCAATTCCGCAGGCTTCATCACCAATACTTTGTCGGCAGTGGAAAAACGCTTTGTCGTAGCGTGGGTTTTTCTCCCATCAACAACGATCGTTTCCCATCCCAGGATAGCGGCCATATCAACCAAAGGCTTCACGTCATTCCCCGCACCTGCAATAACAAGTCGTACAGGGGGTGGAATGTATTCGATCAATGCGTCTGTCGCTTGTTTGTCAATGTCTACGGTAATGGAAGCAGAACCTTCATGCTTCATGGCAGTAAACACATGAACTTTGATGGAATCAAAATCTAATCCATTCGACTGCATATCGCTATCCCTGTAAAGCAAACTGGTTCCGGGTTGTTCCTGTGTGCGGTCAAGAGAGAATAGGGTTACCATTACAGCACTTGCTCTTTGAGACACCAGGCGTTCCAGGAGATCTATAGGATTAAATGGTTTGCCGTAATCGATCGGTTCAAAAAGAATATGCACGATACCATTACAACCCAACTGTACACCAAACTCAATATCGTCTTCATTGGAAGTATCGTAAGTAATCAGCTTATTTTTCTGCTGCTCAATGGCCAGCAAAGCTTTGCGCAATGCATCCCCTTCCAGACATCCTCCACTGATGGCCCCCGTTAGTTGCCCCGTATCAGTCACCAGCATTCGTGCGCCGGGCTGCCGGTAAGAAGAACCTTCCACTCTTACAACAGTTGCCAGTGCCGTTCTCACGCCGCTGGCATTTGCCTCATGGTAGGCTTTGATAATATTGTTGATCTCTTTCAATTTAGTAGAAGGCTATGATAAAGTTAGGCTTTTGAGCGCGTATGGGATGTTAAGGCATGTACGATGCGTATCCGGCTAAATTAGGAAACAAATTCTGCGGTTAACGATTGCCATGATACTCAGCTTCCGTCACTTCTTCCATCCATATGACGCGACCTAGAGCATTGCTACCCGTTATCGCGATATGTGTCATCCTTTCATGGGCAGATGCTCCGTGCCAATGCGCAATGCCTGCTGCACATTGAATAACATCACCTTTGCGTATCACCCGTACCGGTTTGTCTTTCTCCTGGTAAGCTCCCGTTCCCTCTGTAACAACCAGGATCTGCCCAGCCGGATGACTATGCCAGAAGGTCCTTGCGCCCGGCTCAAAACTTACACTGCCAACCTGCGTATCTATGGTGCCAGCAGGTGGCGGCATCATCTCAACAGAAACCTTCCCTGTCATAGTCGACGTGCGTGCGGTTGGTTGGCCTGCGGGGTGACCAGGTCTTCCCAGGACGCGGTTTAATACCGAGCTGGCAGTATCTCCCTGTATCGCACCTACCCTGTTCCTGATCACAGCTACTGCACCCTCAAGTTCAGTAGCCGTCAAGCCGTTACGCATCCCTACGCCAAAATGAGAACGCAATTGCTCTTCTGCTTTACCAATTGATGCCAACGCTGAAATAGTTGCCAGTTCACGGGTCTTCCAGTCAAGGTTATCTCTTCCAAAAATATCACCGAATAAATGCTCCGCCAGGAATTGGTCGATAGCCGGTGCGAACTCGTACACACCACCACTTATTGGCCCTCCCACCAATTTTGTCCTGTTCTCTACGCCATAGGCAAGTTTATCTCTTCCCGCGGGTAACAGATTGGGAAGTGGTCCCAGGTTATCTGCAATTCCTTTTTGTTGCCGCTCTTTTAATACGGTCATGAATGTATTCAGCGCATTGAGACTACGGGGGAACCCCGCATAGGCGTACAGCTGGACCAATACTTCTTTTATCTCGTTTATAGTGAGACCCGCATCCAATCCTTCGTTGATCGCCTGTTTCAGCAGCGACTGATCGCCATTCGCCGTGAATGCGGATATGGTAACGATGCTTTGCTGCTTCCCGTTGAGAGATAGTTGTGCAAAGGATGTTATACCTGTGCAAAGCGTAAATAGAATTAATATTGTTTTCATTTTATTCCAGCATATTGATTTTCCGCAGCCATTGTTGCACTTCTTTCTCAACCTGCGCTGCTTTTTCGTCTTTTATCATCAGCAGCCTTCCGTCAATTTCAAAACCGCCGGTAGTGGAGAAGCCCCCGGTTACAGTGCAACCACGGCACAATGCTACGACGCTTTCAAAACTGCTCCCTTTACCATAACCCCCATTCGTATTAAAGGGTATCACTGTTTTGCCCGTCATGTCATATTGTTTCAGGAAACTTTTTATTGGTGGAGGTAACTTCATACCCCAGGTAGGGAATCCGATAAAAACAGTCCGGTAGTTTTCAATACTATCAATCTTTGTTTTCAATGGCGGTAAAAATCCTGTTTCATTTTCGCGCAATACCTGTTGCACGGTAGCCCGGTAGTTAACTGGGTATGGTGTTACCAGTTCAAGCGGGACAAGTGTACCACCCAGGTTTTTGTGTATCATCTCTGCTACTGCTTTCGTGTTTTTTGTCCGCGACAAGTAAACGATCAGCACTTTATTATTATGCGTTATTTGCTGCGCGTTCGAACAACCTGACATGCAAGCTTGCCCGATTATGAGCGAAAGAACAAACTTAAAATGCTTGTTCACTGTTAACCGTTCACACGTGAAAATGACAACGATCCCATTTTCCAGACACCATTTTCAAGAACATATACTTCTGTAACCATAAATGGGTTCACAACCTCATTTCCGCCAACAACTGCGGTCAGTCGTATCCTGTTTAACAGGATAGCAGTATTACCAATGAATTTCACAGACACTTCCTGTATTTCCGCATGCTTATACCATATACCGCCGCTCTTGATGATATTGATCTCTTGTTCCTTACTCCATGATCCTCCCATATGTACGAACATGGATCTATCATGAAACAGTGTGCTCAGCGTATCTGCTTTTTTCTCTGACATCCACCGCCATTTGTCTTTGGATAACTGAATGATCTCCTGTTCCTCTTTTGTTTGCTGGGCATGGACGGTCTGTATCCCCAGAATGCACAAACCCAATGCAATAATGAATGTTTTCATGTGTTGTTTTTTTATTGCGTATATCGAAATGAAATGATGGAAAATGCCCACCAATCTTAACAGTCCCATACGCCTCTAACTTAATTCATAGAATTCCGGAATTCCAGCGGCGACACACCAGTGCATTGTTTAAAAACGCGGGTAAAATGTTGAGGGTATTTAAATCCCAGGTCATAAGCTATCTCACTAACTGATTTACTGCTATCCAGTATCTTCTCTTTCGCCACATCTATCAATTTTAACTGGATAAACTCATGTGCTGTTTTTCCGGTTTCTTTTTTGATCAGGTCGCCGAAATAATTTGCCGATAGATTCAGTTCCGTCGCGCACCAGGCAACCGATGCCAGCCCAACTTTTCTGGGTTTATCTGATGCAAAGAATTCGTTAAGCAGCGATTCAAACCGCTCCAGGATTCCTTTGTGTACATGGTCGCGTGTAATGAACTGCCTGTCATAAAAGCGCACACAGTAATTGAGCAGCAACTCGATATTATCAGAAATAAGTTTTTTGCTATGCTTATCTACGGCATGCTCAAGCTCATAGCGGATCTTCGATATGGAATCTAAAACTAGCTGGCGCTCCCGCTCGGAAATATGGAGGGCCTCATTGACCTGGTAACTAAAAAATGTGTATTCATCTATATGTCTTCCCAAAGAGGTTCCCTTGATAAGGTCTGGATGGAATGCCACGCCGTAACCATTCGGTTGATAGAGTTCATCAGCATTTCTGCCAATGACCTGTCCTGGAGCGATAAAAATAAGCGTCCCCTCCTGGTAGTCGTACATATGCTTCCCATAGTGCAGGTCTCCGCATTTTACATCTTTCAGGATCATGTAATAAAAGCCAAAATAAGTTCTTCTTAATTTCCTCGGCGAGGCTTTTGAATAATCTATCACACTAACAAGCGGATGCAGCGTCTCGTGGTTATTAAACGCATTAAGTTCGCTGATCGAGTCCAACCGCAATATCTCTTCCATATTTCTCACTGAATGATTGAATTAATTTACCGCACTTCTATATTGTTCGTCCGTTACTTTATCCAGCCAGACGGTCGGGCCCTTTTTTCCCGGACTGGCTGCGATATAAGTTACACCTGATTCCACGGATGCGCCATGCCAATGTTCCACACCCGGAAGGCATTTGATCACATCTCCTTTACGTACGATCTGTTTAGGCTTCCCTCTTTCCTGGTAATACCCTGTTCCATCTGTAAAGATCAAAACCTGTCCACCGGGATGGTGATGCCAGTCCAACCTAGTATTAGGTAAAAAAGTGGCTACTGCTATCCCCACATCAATTACACTGTCCGCCTTATTTAATTCAAGCAACCAAGCTGCCGGGGTTGCCCGCGGTGGCGGCAATGGCTGACCTTTTAAAAAAGTAGAGACGTCCTGTGCAGTAACGCTGCCCGATATGGCGATAAGTACAAAAAGCAGAAGTCCGGGTGATTTTATTTTACTCATAAATATGCATTAATTTTTTACTGCATTATTAAAGATAAATAGTCCGGCACTTTGTTTCCCGTTCCATAGCCCCAATCAGTAAAATTGGTAGGCAATGCAGTAAATTGTATAAGCAGACCATACGGGCGCTAATACATCCTTTCACTTAATTGTATTTGCAGGTGCTTAAAGCATGTAACATTTCCGGCTATGTATCGTCACAAGTCTAAAA
>JANPIE010000188.1:0-49540 GCA_031424835.1 Chitinophagaceae bacterium | reverse complement strand
CCCTGAATTTTCAGAGCTCCTTTTTTTGTCGGGAAGACATCCCGCCCTGGCGGGAGAACCTGCGACCCTCCCGACTCAAGTCGGGATGCGCTATCGGTCATATTAAATAAAAAAAGCCCTGAATTTTCAGAGCTCTTTTTTTGTCGGGAAGACAGGATTCGAACCTGCGACCCCCTGGTCCCAAACCAGGTGCGCTACCGGCCTGCGCTACTTCCCGGACTAACCTTTAAAACAAAGTTTGTTTTTACGCGGTATTTCCGCGGTGAGGGAGGGATTCGAACCCTCGGTACAGTTTAACCCGTACGGCAGTTTAGCAAACTACTGGATTGAGCCACTCTCCCACCTCACCGTTCCTGCTCCTTTCGGAGAGGGTTGCAAAAATAGGGGATTTTAGTTTATGGGTAAACTTGTTTGGCAGTTAATTTATGACAATGCCCATTAAGCCCACAAACCGGGTAACTACATTGCCGCCAGTTGTACTTTCTGGGTCAGTTCCATCACGTTTTCACGGAAAATGGAGTCTGTATCCATCAGGTCCTTTACAGTCTGGCAGGAATGTATCACCGTGGTATGATCGCGCCCGCCAAAATGTTCACCAATGGTCTTTAAAGAGTTCTTGGTAAAGGCTTTGGCAAGGTACATAGTAATTTGCCTGGCCTGCACAATCTCGCGTTTGCGGGTTTTTTGCAGAAGCTTATCATATGATACATCAAAATATTCGCAAACCATCTTCTGGATGGCATCGATGGTAATTTCCTTGCTGCTGGTCTTAACAAAATTGCGGAGCACTTTTTTAGCCAGCTCCACATCAATATCCTTTTTGTTCAGCGATGACTGCGCAAGCAGGGATATCAGTGCGCCTTCCAGCTCACGCACATTCGTGTTAATATTATACGCTACATACTTAACCACTTCCTTAGGCATATCCAGCCCGTCGTTCTTCATTTTCTTTTCCAGTATCTCGATACGGGTTTCATAGTCGGGTATCTGAAGATCTGCACTCAATCCCCAGCGGAAACGGCTTAGCAATCTCTCCTGCATACCGTCAAGGTCCTTAGGGGGCTTGTCTGATGTTAGTACCAGTTGCTTTCCACTCTGGTGCAGGTGGTTGAAAATGGCGAAGAAGGCGTCCTGGCTTTTTTCTGCGCGGCTGAAGAACTGTACATCATCAATAATGAGCACATCTATCAACTGGTAAAAATGGATAAAGTCGTTAATGGCATTGTTCCGGCTATGGTCCTGGAACTGGTTAATGAACTTTTCGCTGCTTACATATAATACCACCTTGCCGGGATGGAGTCTTTTCACTTCGTTGCCGATTGACTGCGCCAGGTGGGTTTTGCCCAACCCTACCCCGCCATAAATAACCAGCGGGTTAAAAGAATTGGCGCCGGGTTTTTCCGCTACGGTTTTACCCGCCCTTCGCGCCACACGGTTACAGTCTCCTTCTATAAAAGAATCGAAGATGTACATATGGTTCAGCTGCGGATCAATCTGCATTTTTTTGAGACCAGGAATAACAAAAGGATTCTTCACCGGGTTATCAATTACCAGTGGAAAATTCATTTCATTATTATTATAGGTCTTCATGTTACTTGCGGGTACATCCATAGAACCGTTACGGCCATTGGTGTTACCACTGTCTACCATAATGCGGTATTCAAGTCTTGCTTCTTTTCCTAATTCACGTTTCAGTGTTTTTGCCAGCAGGGTAACATAGTGCTCTTCGAGGTACTCATAAAAGAATTGGCTTGGAACCTGTATGAGCAAAACGTTGCTTTTTAATTCAACGGGCGTAATGGGTTCAAACCATGTTTTAAAATGTTGCCATTCTACAATGTCTTTGATGATCTTCAAACAATTGCTCCAGACAGTTTCAGCGTTTTTGGCCATACTAAAAAAGAAGAGATTATAATGAGTTAAGTATATTAATCCTGCCCTTTAAGTTATCTGTTTTTCTCCACTTGTGGAAATGTTGAAAAAAAACTTATTGGGGTTGCGAATATGTAAACTTTATGTTGAAAAAAAAATTTTTTATTCCCTTGTTTTTTACCATCAAACCACAGTATGGAGCTTTTGCGGTTTTTAGGCCTAAAAACACCTTGTGATGCCCAACCCTTATTTTCCCGTATCCCGGTTATTTCCTTTCCCTGTCCTTTCTTTACATGGCTCTTGCCTTCAAAAAAAATCCCTTACTCACTTAATGCGCCTGCCAGGTATGCTACTTTGGTTTCCATTACTTCAATCTTTCAATACACTATTTACGCGGTGCATTTCATTTTCATTTCATACACACTGCGCAATCACCTGGTCGTTACCGCACTGACGAAATTCTTATTGCTGCTGAAAGAAGGCCTCACTGTACCAAGCACTGCAACGCTTTCGTTAACTTCCTGTATCACGCTGCACCGCCGCAGAAAACATGCTGCATTTCGTTGACAACTGATGTAGTAAAAATTGCTGAAAAAATTACGGATAACAGGGAAGAAAAGCTTTAGCATGGCCGGCCTTGGTTGTTCCTTGAAAGATAATACTATTAATTGAGGCAGGGGATAGTTTTTTGACCCGGTAGCGGATTTTAATATTACTTTTGAGCTTCTTAAAAAAACACATTATGTCGTACGAAATCACGGGCAAACTGGTTGCGGTTTTTGATATAGTTCAGCGCACCGAAACATTCAAAACAAGAGAATTTGTAATCGAAAAATCAGAAGATATTGGAGGCAGAGTAATTACCAATTATGTAAAGTTTCAATGTGTGCAGGATAAGACCGCGATGCCCGACAGGTTTAACATGGGTGATGATGTGAAAGTGCAGTTTAACATAAAAGGAACCAAATGGGTTAAGGATGGCCGTGAAAATTATATCACAAATCTTGATGCATGGAGGATGGAAACAGTTAAGCTGGGACAGGAAAATCCCGGTAACCCGGTCAATTACAATGATATGCCCCCGCCGGCTGATGTAGTAGATGACCTGCCCTTTTAAGAACGATCGATCTTATCCATTGGAACATCGCATTTTAGGATAAACACCTAACCGCATGCAAAAAGAAATTTCCCTCAAGCTAAAGCCTTCGGAGGCTGCTGATGATGGCATCATCCGGCAATACCTTGCCCGGAGTCTTGCCCAACCCGAAACCCATATTACCGGATTTTACCGGCTAAGACAATCCATTGATGCCAGAGGCCGGCAGGTTTGGATCAATCTCTCGGTAAAAGCATGCATTGACGAGCCTTTTATCCCCAGAAAAATAACCCCTGTTAGTTTTCCTGATGTTAGCCAGGCGAAAAAAACGGTGCTCATCGCAGGCGCCGGACCCGCGGGCCTGTTTGCTGCGCTAAAACTGATCGAGTCGGGTATCCGGCCCATTGTAATTGAACGTGGCAAAGACGTGCGTGCCCGCCGCCGCGACCTGGCGGCGCTGAATAAAGAAGGCGTTGTTAATCCTGAAAGCAATTATTGTTTTGGTGAAGGCGGTGCGGGTACCTACAGCGATGGCAAACTTTACACACGAAGCAGCAAGCGCGGCGATATCAACCGCATCTTAAGCCTGCTGTACCAGTTTGGCGCGGATGAAAACGTATTGTATGAGGCCCACCCGCATATAGGTACCAACAAATTGCCGGCCATCATAACTTCCATGCGCAAACAGGTAATGGATTGCGGCGGATCTTTTCTTTTTGAAAAAAAACTGACCGACCTGGTGATCGATAAAGACCTGGTGAGGGCCGTGAAGACAGCAGACGGTGATACCATTGCGGCAGATGCTTTTATTCTTGCCACAGGTCACTCCGCACGCGATATTTTTGAACTGCTGCATGCAAAACATTTGCAGCTTGAAGCAAAACCCTTTGCACTTGGTGTACGCATTGAACATCCGCAAACCCTGATCGATTCTATACAATACCATACCCCGAAAAGAGATGAAAACCTGCCCCCCGCTTCTTACAGCCTGGTGGAACAGGTAAATGAAAAAGGTGTATTCAGTTTCTGTATGTGCCCGGGTGGCATCATTGCTCCCGCTGCTACGGGCCCAGGCGAAATCGTAGTAAACGGGTGGAGCCCCAGCAAAAGAAACAATCCCTATGCCAACAGCGGCATGGTTGTGCAGGTAGAAAAAAAAGACGCCTTTGCTTACCTGAAAAATATTGCTTCACCACGAGATCTTACAGGTGGAGAAGATTTAACAACCCATCCACTGCTGCTCATGAATTTTCAGCGGGCGGTGGAGCAGGCGTGTTTTGATGCCGGCGGTAAAGATCTGAAAGCACCCGCGCAAAGAATGGTGGATTTTACGCGGAAAAAAATCTCCGCCAACTTACCCGCCTGCAGTTATATACCCGGCGTTACCTCTGTTGGGCTGGAAAACGCGCTACCTGGGTTTGTAGTACAGCGCCTGCAAAAAGGTTTCCTGGCTTTTGATAAAAAGATGAAGGGTTACCTTACCAATGAAGCCATTGTGCTGGCTACAGAAAGCAGAACTTCATCGCCGGTACGTATTCCCCGAAACCAGGATGATCTTGCGCATCCGCAGTTAAAAAATTTATACCCCTGTGGTGAAGGTGCGGGGTATGCAGGTGGTATTGTGAGTGCGGCGATGGATGGGGAGAGGGTAGCCGGCATTGTTATTCAAAAATAAAATTACCCCAAGGAAAAAATATAAAACAGCAAAAAAGAAAAAGCTCAAATCTGCACGATCTGGCTACGAATGGCGTAGAGCGCTATTCCTACTCTTGAGCTAACATTCAATTTCTGGAACAGGGCATCCCGGTAACCATCTACTGTTCGCGGACTTATATTCATCTCGTCTGCAATTTCTTTATAGGTTTTTTCGGTGCATGCCCAGCGGATGAAAACAATTTCCTGCGCGGAGAGTACGAGATCGGGAAAATCATTCTGCTGCTCCCGGGTTTTTATGACGGGCGTGATGAGCTCATTATAGTAATATCCTTTATGGTATACATCCAGCAATGCCTGGTGAAGCACCTCTGGCTCGGAATCTTTCAGGATATAGCCGCGTACGCCGTTCTTGAGCATTCGTATAATGACCTGGTCATTCCTGATCATGCTAAGGGCCAATACTTTTATCCCATTGTGATTTTGTTTTAGCCACTGCGCAGTTGCAACGCCGTCCATCCCCGGCATGGTAATATCCAGCAAAATGATATCGGGCAACTGAAGAGGGTTTAGCTGGCTAATGAGGTCATGCCCGTTGCCTGCCTGCAAAATAATTTCAAAATCCCTGAACATCCCGATCAATATGGCAAGACTTCTCCTTAGGATTACATGGTCATCTACAATGGCGATCTTAATCATACCCATCTGGCTTGCATACTAAATGAACGGTGGTACCTTTGTCTTTTTCACTGATGATTTTAGCGGTTGCCCCGATCATGGCCGCCCTCTGCTGAATACTGCTTAGGCCGATGCCGGGTTTAAAATCCCGCGCATGTGTGCTGAAGCCGCGTCCATTATCACTGATGCTGATATGGATATCTCCTTCCCGGTTGTGAATATCTACCCAAATCTTATCCGCACCCGAATGTTTTACAACGTTATTCAGCGCCTCCTGTACCATCCTGTATAAAAATATCGTTTTATTTCTGTCGACAGGAATACTATTTATGGAGGTACTGAATGAAGTAGCGAAGAGTCCTGTTTTCTGCAATTGTTCCAATTGATTTTTGATTGCTACCAGAAGCCCTACATCTGTCAGCCGGTCTGCATAGTAACCCGAAGTAAGGTTTCGCAGTTCAGTAATCGCGCCTGTAACCAGGTCCTTGATAACCACCAATGGTTCTGACCCATTGCCGTTTAGGGTAAGGATGTTCAGGTTCACTTTTGCCAGGCTGAGTATCTGGCCAACATTGTCATGTATTTCCTGGCTGATGGTACGAAAAGTGTGTTCCTGCATTTCCAGTTGGGCCTGTAACAGCTCCTGCTGAAACTCTGCTTCCCTTATCTGTTTTTCCAGCAACAGTTTCCGCTTCCGCTTAACATAGTTCAACACGATCAGAAAAGTAAAAAAACCGAAAAGCAAGATAAAAGCCGTACCGGTGAGGATGGCGATGATGATATTTTGTTTTTCTGTTTGCATACAAATTATAGAGGTGATTCAATCGGATATTTCTTACACAAAATGATCGCAACAGAGAGGCTGGAATAAAGGAGAATGCATAACAAACGCGGAACTACCCTGTGCAATGGAATACCAAATAAAAGTAGGTGCTCAGCGACGATAATAGGATATAAGGCAAAAATAACACTGGTACATGAATAAAAAATTGTTACACCAAAGGCAATCCAAAAACCCGGCATCCTCAATGGAAATATTCCCTCCTCGCTAACCACTAAACCATACAAATAACTAAGGGATATTGCAGTAATAAATACACCAAAACACAGAAAATTGATCATAAAATAAAACATAAAATCTCTACCCGTATCCAGAAAAAGAAATGAAATCATGTATGACGCTGAAAATCCAATGGTTAAAACGATAATTAAAAATTTAACCAGCCTGGTCCTTATAAGGCAGTGAAAGATATAGCCATAAAAAACCACCACGAGAATTGACAATAGATACGTTGCAAAAAAAGCAACCGAGTTGTTATGCGACAGTAGTTCGCCAAGAGAAATAGCGGCAAGAAATGGCAGGAACCATTTCATAAATGACGTCCGCAGGTAGCGATAATAAAATACTGCCACGAGAAAACTCAGAATCTCAAAAATATTATGAACGTAGCTGATCACAATAGGTAAAGTATTTGGGGTTTTACGGATGCCTTTTCATTCACTAAATCATAACGAGGCCATCATTACCGCAGTTTTTTTCAATCCCGATGCCTGCCATTCCAAAAAATGATATGTAAGACAAAACTGTTGTTCGACTAGTTTGGAGACCAAAATAAAAAAACGGTCACCCCCAGGCAACCGTTTTTACACCCTATTTTCTTACGTATTATTACTATTCCCCTTCCCTGGTTTCTGTCTTTTTTGAGAGCAGAAGTTTATTTTCAAGCAATTTTCTGTCCTTATAGGACAGGTACTCATTTTTAAATTTCTTCTTATCCGTTCTCGTCCAGTTGGTCATTTTGCCCAGGTCGGGCCTGCCTGCATCCACCCAACTGGTATACCAGAAATCTGCAATCAGGTCGGCAGAATGTAATAGCTGTTCATTGACGGAACCCTGTAACGCAGCGGCATACGCTTTGGCAAACTCGGGTGAATAACTTCTGAACTCACGCCCCCTGCTGCTGCGCATCCGGTACTTTTGCGCATCGGTAAAATTTTTGCTCACTTCTTTCTCTTTGCTTAGCAGTTCCGGCACCAGCAAAGCCGCTCTGCGTACGGCTTCCCATATCGCCTGTGCGGGATTGGGCAGGTAACTTGCTTTGTGCATGGACCGGAGATCATAATTTGCGAGTTCCGCTTCCGGTATCACCGACTCCCACAAACTGTGCAGTCCTTTCTGGTTGGTTAGCTGCCCGTCGTAATTAACGGTTGTATGCAGCGGCACGTTTGCATCACCTATATAATGCGCCAGATCAGTGGCGTAAAAAAGAATGCTGTCCTTATTGCCGTTGCGGAACGCCTCAGTCAGCAGGTTCTTCATGAATAAAATATGGTAGGGTACGTAACCATATTTGAATAAACTGTCCTTTGAGTATAGTTTCTGGGCGTCCTGCCAGTCCATCGGCATAGCGTTGGCAGCATCCGCACCATACATTTCCAGGTCTATAAAATGCTTGGGGGCCTCAGTGCTGTCCTGGTTGCGCCGGGTATCAGGCCGGGGAGCATTAGACACCAGGTATTCCATGTTTTGGTAAAAAAATGGGCGCATTTTTTTAGGCAACCCGTAAACGGCCAACTGGTGCACCGTCTTGTGAACAAGGAAACCCCAGCTGCTGGTGATCACAAGCAATCCCGCGAGGGCAATAAACAATTGTAAACGCTTACCATTCATGCTGCAATGATAGATAAATGCAAAATAATTTTACGTTTTTCCTGACCAGTTACTGTAATAATTAGGTGAATGCGGCTACTAACCAGCCAAAGCAGATAATTAATTCCGGGAACCGACCCTGACGCTTACATTTGACAACAACCTAACCTTATGCGAAAGATCCTTGAACTCCAGAACCTGAAGAAATATTATGCTACCCAGAAAGCGGTAGATGATATCAGTTTTTCCATCGATGAAGGCAGCATCTTCGGCCTGCTGGGCCCCAATGGCGCCGGCAAGACCACCCTGCTGCGTATGATCACCGGCATATTCTTTCCCGACAGCGGTAGTATCCGCTTCGACGGAAAAGCATTCGATCCTTTGAATGATATCATTAAGATCGGCTATATGCCGGAGGAGCGGGGCCTCTATAAAAAAATGAAAATTGGTGAGCAGGCGCTATACCTCGCGCAGCTAAAGGGCCTTAGCCGCAGCGATGCCATGGAGAAAGTTCGATTCTGGTTCAAGCGACTGGAAATGGAAAGCTGGTGGAACAAAAAAGTGGAGGACCTGAGTAAGGGTATGAGCCAGAAACTGCAATTTGTGACTACCGTTTTACACGAACCGAAACTGATCATCCTTGATGAACCCTTCAGCGGGCTGGATCCTGTAAATGCCAACCTCATCAAAGATGAAATTTATGGCCTGGCGCAACGCGGAAGTACGGTAATATTCAGTACCCACCGGATGGAACAGGTGGAAGAGATCTGCGACCATATTGTACTGGTCAATATGGGTAAAAAGATACTGGATGGCACCGTGGGCGATGTAAAACAGCAATTCAAGGAAAATAAATTCAGGGTAAACCTAAAGGAACTTCCTGCTTCAGTAAACGGCCCATCTTTTGAATTGGTGGAGCAGAAGGCAAATACACTTATTGTAAGGATCAAAGACGGGTACCGCAGCAATGATGTGTTGCAGCATTTTCTGCAACAGGATATCACCATTGAAGGCTTTAACGAGATATTGCCGAGTCTCAATGATATTTTCATACGACAGGTAGAGGGCACAAGGTCCACTGCCCGTGCATTCCAGCCAGCCATCTAACCCAATCACTAACTGTTTTGTAAACATATTTCTATGAACAAAATTCTGCTCATCATAAAACGTGAATACCTCTCACGTGTACGCAACCGCACTTTTATTGTTACCACTTTACTCACGCCGCTTCTTTTTGCCGTGTTGATCGGAGGTAATATTTTCTTTTCCATGCAGGGAAGAAGCAAACACAAAATTGCCGTAGTGGATGAAAATGGTTTCTTCAAAGGAAACCTCAAAAGCACCGATGAACTGGCATTTGAGTTTCCCGGTGATGTAGACACCACCAATTACCTGGACCGTGGCTATACGGACATCCTGCTCATTCCCAAATTTGACGGCGATAAAAAGACCGATTATATCATCCGTTCCAAAAAAAGCATTGGCTTTGCTTTGCAGGAATCGATTGAAAGAAAGGTGAACGCAGCTATCGAGGACCAGAAACTACAGGACAATGGTATCACCCGCGCGCAACTGGATTCCATTCATAAGCAATCACAGTTTGCGGAGTTAAAAACACAGCAGCAGGGAGAAAATGGCGTAAAAGAAAGCAGTGAAGGCCTGGCTACGGCCATTGGATACGGTTGCGGCATCCTCATTTATATAACCATGCTTATCTATGGAATGATGGTAATGCGCGGAATTATGGAGGAAAAGACTACGCGTATTGCTGAAGTAGTGATCAGCAGCGTAAAACCATTTCAATTGATGGCTGGTAAGATCATTGGTATTGGTGCCGTTGGTATTACACAATTTCTTTTGTGGATCGTACTGATCTTTATCCTGATCACAGCGGGACAGGCCTTTATCTCCGGTGAAACCCTTGAGCAGGTGCAGCTATTGCAGCAGAATGGTGGCGCCATGCCGGGCGGTGGGGCGATGCAGGCCAGTGAAGCCGCGCAAAAAATGTATAATATCCAGCATACCATGGGCACGGCAAACTGGCCGCTGATCATTGGGTGTTTTATTTTCTATTTTATTGGTGGCTACCTTTTCTACGCTGCATTGTTTGCAGCGGTAGGCAGTGTGATGGAAGATATACAGGCTTCTCAAAGCCTTACACTCCCCATCACCCTACCCATCATCTTCTCATTCTTTATCATGACCAGCGCCATTCAGTCGCCTGATAGTCCGTTAGCCGTATGGGCCAGTATCATACCATTCAGCTCGCCCATTGTGATGATGGCTCGAATTGCTTTTGGGGTACCGGGTACCGTTCCATACTGGCAACTGGGTGCGAGCATCGTTGCACTGATTGGGGGTTTTATGTTTACCACCTGGCTGGCTGGTAAAATTTACCGGACAGGAATTCTTTTATATGGAAAGAAAGTCTCGTGGAAGGAAATGATGAAGTGGGCATTCAGAAGGCACTAGCAATTTAAGTGTGATAAAATATAAGCCGCAGATTCGCAGATTGAATTATCTGAAAACCTGCGGCTTTTTTTATGAAAGTTCTATTGTGCCAGCGAGATACGGATATTCACTCCGGCCCTGGTATTGGTGATCGGCGCGGAAGTTGAAATATAAGGTATCACCCTGCGCTGGTCGAAGAAGAACTTGATGTTGATCCGGTTGTTTAACACATAATCTATCGAAGGCAGTATGGATACTTCTTTTTGTCCGCCAGTTCCATAAGCATTGCTTTGATCCAGGCGGCTGTTACTGTAGGAAACATCGCGCATGGTAAGATCCAGACGAAGGTTGAGGTCATTCTCCAGTTTCTTTCCCTTTGTGCCCGGCAATTTGAAAGGAAGTGTAAACCCTTTTTTACGCCAGTTGGCACCTACTGTCCATTCTGTGCTGCGGCTTTCGGTTAACTGGTAATCAATAAGGCTCAGGCTGAGCATGCGGCTTTTCTTGTATTCAAATTTAAAATTAAACTGACCGGTTGTGGTAATATCTATGCCTATCAAAGGTTCAAATTTTTCCTGCATGGTAATATTGGGTACAAGAAAATACGGGATATAGTTACCGCTTACCGTATCAATAAAACCCGGTGCGTTAAAGCGGAATGGATCCTGGTAAAGCAATGCGCTGTTAAAACTATTCATGCTCAGGTTTCCGTTGTAACCATGTGTAAGAGTAATATTGGTAAATGTAGAGGCGAGTGCAGGCATCTTACTTAAACCCGTATACGACACTTTCCAATTTGGTTTTGGCAGGTACCCGGAAAAAGGATTGGAACTGATTTTGGGGTTAGACTGGTTAAGCAATGAAACACCATTTGGGTCCTTACCGGTATACGCTGCAATAAAAGCCGGCACAAGCACATCCTGCGCATAACGGCCATACCCGCGTGCATACCCGTCTGTGCTAAATTTCTGCCCGGTAGGCAATCCCTGCCAGTAAGGATTCTGTTCAGCAACACGCCGGGAAATAATAAGGCGGTTGTTCTCAAAGGTCTTGAAAGTTTCTGACAGTTCGTTGGGGTTATGACTACCAAACAATGTATTAAACGAAATATAAGAAATACTGAAACCCCCTGTTGCCAATGGATTAAGGTGTTGCAGGCCCGCGCTCCCAGTGGTGTCTTTGAATAACTCCGAGTATTCTTTGGTGAATGTTTTTTCCAGGTTGAGGTCTATAATAAATTCTTTGATGGGCTCAATCTGCGCCGTAATACTCAAGCGCTGCTCATAATTCTGCCGGAACAGGAAATTGAAAGTACTGTCGCGCGTGATCAGTCCCTGCGCAGCTTTCCGGTTCAGCCAGTTGGTATCGGGTTGTTTGCCAAATACATAGTCCATTCCCGGTGCCATGCTGTTCCAGTTTTGTCCCAGGTACTGCGTGCTATCCATATAACCCGGCAACCGGCTGCGGTAATTTTCAGAATAATTCACAGAAACATTCCGAAGCATCGTTACAAATTTTCCGATAGCCCTGGGCACACCGGCTATTTCCAGGGGCTGGTTGGCTTTCTGCAGTTTCTGCGCAGTGCGCTCATCACGTTTTTGCTGGCGCCATTTTTTTAAAGCATCTTTTCTTGCTTTGCCTTTTAAACCCTTTACCACTTCTGCTTTGGTTAATATGGGTGTGCCTAAGAGGTTGGGATTATTGTTGTTTTGAACAGGATTGTTTTGCCTGGGCACCGGCACATTTTCCAGTGCGCGCAACCATTTTGATTTAGCGTAAAGATTGGCGAAATTAAATTGGGCATTCAGGTTGTTTTCCTGCGCATTCTCTATGGTATTGCCGAGGTTAAGGGCCAACCGGCTTGCACCAATCCAGTTGTAGGAGGCGCTGTAACTATACCGAGCCTGTATCCAGTCTGTAAGCGGAAATTTATTCAGGGGCAGCCCATAGTTAAGCGTTGCCTTTTGCGTGTAAAGCGTATTCCGTCCACCCTTAAATAAATTTTCCCTTACGGTATCTTTCTTGGCCTTTGTATCAATTCTGCCATAGGGTTCATCTATCCTCGCATTATTGATGGCATTGAAGTCGAGGTTGAGTGAACGCGTCAGATCCCAGCGCATATTGTAATACCTGTCGAAGGTGTAGTATTTATCGTAGGTGGTATCTACCCTTTCTACTTTACTGTCTATCGTATTCACGATACGCGGCACAAATTCTCCAAACTGGCGATTTATATCCGCGCGGAAACTAAGCAGTGATGGCTTGAGGTTAAAATTGAAATCCTTGACCAGCGACAACCAGGGAGTATTGGTACGTATCACTTTGCGGAAGGGCTCAATGTACGTGCCCGATCCTACAAAATTATACCCCAATCCGCCGCGCTGTTTGGTCACTTTATTCTGTTGTATTACGGGGCTCAGTTGCTCCAGTTGTGAATAAGCATAACTGAAATCAAGGTTACTCAGTTTTAACAGGCCGGGTTTACCGCTGGGCTGTATCCTTACATTGGTTAGGTTAAACGTTTTAATGGTCGTTTGTTCCAGCGCCACGCTGCGTATTGAATCCTGTTTGTCTTTGGAAACGCCGCTGAGTTTCTCCTTGTATTTCACATCCCTGTCATACGGATCATATTCTGGTGTGAGCACTGTACGATTGATACTTGCATACAATGGAATAGACAAACGTGCTGCTTTGGGCACCAGTTTTCCTGCATCAATGCTGGCTGCTGCATCAAACTGCATCAGGTTCTCCCTTGCCCTCTCATTCACCCGCTGTTCAATGGTGCCAAATCCCTGGCTGTGTGAATTGGCGGAGAAAGAAAAGGTTCCCAGGTCTGCAAGTGTAAGATCCACCCTGCCAGCGGCCGCCCATCCGCCCCGCTCATCCAGTTGCGATAGTCGCAATTCATTCACCCATACTTCTGCATTCACAATGGCGCCATCCGGTTTCAACGGATTTTCTATCGCAACCAGTATCCCCCTTACCTCTCCCAGGTTGGGGTTACCGTAAACAGAAATGGTTTTTGTGCCCACCTGTTCCCGATAGATCTTGGTGAGGGTGGTGTTCAGGTTATTCCTCCTGAGCTTTACATCAATCAGGTCGCGCAGGCTAAAGTCAAGATTATTTACCTCGGGCCATACTTTGTCTTCCTGACCGCGGGTATAGGTGCCCGGTGGCGTAATCTTCAACGGTATCTTTACTTCATAATAGTTATTCAGAAAATCCTGGCCGATACGAATCACTGCATACAGTTCGTTGTCTTTTAAGGGCCGCTGACCCACAATGGACTCCGCGTGCACGTACATGGATAATTTTCCGTACTGGCGAAGGTCGCGGTTAAACGTTTTAAATACCCCGCGTGCATCGCCAGTGAGCAGGTTGGTTACCTTAAGGCTCATTGCCTGTTCATTCTGCTGCAGGTTAACACCATTGTTGCTGAGTAATTGTACACGTTCCACACCGGGTGGCATCAGGTAATTAACCGGTTGCCTGCTGCTGTTTTCCTCCAGGTTTACCGCAAGCGTGTTAAACACGGTTCCCGAGGCATTGTTGATGGGCGTATAAGAACCGGTAGTATCAATATTGAAAATGAACTGTCGCCATTGGTTGCGCACAAGGTCCAGCCGGGCCAGACGCAATACTACCGAGTCTTCAAAATCAGTTAGGTATAACCTGGCAAAACGAATGGATTTAAAATCGGGAATGCTGCCTACTTTTCTTGAAAATCCTTTGATGGGAATACGGAACAGGAACCAGTTCTCTGTTCGCTTAACGCCATCTGCCGAATTAACCGTTATGGTTCGCTTGTCTGTGATATAGGGTGTAACACCCACATCCATTCCCGGTTTAAGGTTCACCTCATACTCGTAATAAGATTCAGTTTCATTTAAAGTATTATCGCGGTTGAGGTCCTCATTATCCGGATACAAAGTTGCGGCAGAAGTGAACTGCCCGGAACTGGTAGCTATCGGTGAATTACCCTGGGGGTTATTGATGTTCTTATACCTGCCAAGGATACCGGTGCCCAATGCATCAAATGCGGGATCACGGTACCACATATAATTATCGTTCGACGGATCTACAAGTGCGCGCTGGTAAACGGGCGAACCTGCTCCAAAAGCATTGGCCAGTTTCTGCAAAACGTATCCCTTTTTCCTTCTTTCGGCATCATCATCCAATCCATCAAAACCCACATCCTGGAACGGTCTGTCGGCAGGATCATTGCTGAAAGCCTGTGTAATCTGTATGGGGTTTACCGGCGTTTTACCCCAGGTGTTGGTACTATCCACCGCTGCGGGAATATTGGGCGTATTCATTCCATTTTCGTAAAAGCGCCTGCCGTCTTTCAGGATGTCTTCACTGATATTACCAAGGTTGAGATACATTTTCCCCCCCTTGCTATTGGGATTCTTAATGAAGGGATCCTGTGCCCACACTTCTATGAATTCAATGTTATTGGTTTCAAGGTCTGTCTGGTCTATGGCACGCATCAACCCACCCCACCTTGCGGCAGGCCTTGCCAGTCTTCCGTTGGCATTCAGTTCTGTATTCCGGCTCTCAAAATTATAAGGCCCCTTTTCAGTTGGATAAAACGCCAGATCAAATGTGGCAGTTTGCACATCCGTAATATTGGTGGTTCTCTGCGGAAACAACTCATTGGTAAACACCTGTCGCACGCGCGGGTCACTCAGTTCTTCCAGGCTGCGGCGCAAGGGATTATTGGGGCTGTTACGGTCCTGCAGGTTGGGTTCAATATTGTACCAGGCCAGTTTGGCCCTGTTCTGGTTATAATCAATCGAATCGCTTAATACTGCTTCAGGGAACTTGGCATTACCCTGTGGTGTGGAGGCCAGTGACCATGCCACGAAAGGAAAACGGAGGTCAATACTGGTGCGGGTTCCTTCAAAATCATCAAGAAAGATCAAACCCTGTTCCCCGCTACCAATCTGCGACGGGTGACCGGGTTGTAATACCGCACCTTCCCCATACGCAGTAATAGAGGACCTTACTTTGGTAGAATAGAAAGGCAGCTTATCAAGTAATCGCGTAAGCCCCGGTAACTCGGAACGGTAACTAAAATCCAACCCATACATGGTATTGCTGATGGGGTCATCGCCATAACTCATTTTTGTAAAGAAGGGTCTTTCGTTGAGTTTTGCATAGGTGGCGCCGAGCGTAAGTTTTTTATTAGCCAGGTAATCCACGCGCAGCCCTGTGAATCCCCGCTGCTGGATGCCAAAGCCTGCATTGTTTTCAAAGGAAACGTTAACAGGAATGTTGGAACTGAGTATGCCTGAATTGATGATCTTAACACTTCCCAGGTTATAATCAACAATGTAATCGGAACCCTCGGTCAATACCTGTCCGCCCGCAGTTACGATCACCGAACCCTGCGGTATGTTGAAAGTATTGAGCATAATTTCTGAGCCACCTGTACTTCCTTTTACCTGTCCCTGCATAACAAACCTGTTGAGGTTGGCATAGGTTTGTGCAATGGCTTTTATGGAGTCATACAACTGGTAATACACATATTTTTTCTTGATGGCAGTTGATACGCCGGAGAAGGCAAGCGTATCCAGGTCGCGGCCAAATGGTTCAAGCACGGGGAAAATGACGCGGCCCATCTGCGGCAATATGGTAAACCCATCCACATAATCGAACACGCCATCGGGTTGCGGATCGTTGCGGTTATTTAGCCTGTCCAGGTTAAGGATACGAAGCAAAGGTTTTCCATCAACTGCCGTTGAACTTTCCGGAAGATATCTTTTCAGACCACCGCTTGGTTCTTCGTATAGTACGTTCAGTTTAAAATCTTCTCTCTGAATACTGCCAAAAAGGTCAAGTGAGTAAACGTTTTTCATCATCCATCCCCATATGGGCAGTTCCACTCTTTGCGAAGTGGCTTTCAATAATTTCAGTAGCAGTACTTTCTGCACACCGCGGGTAGAGTCCAGTGCAACATCCTGTGAAAATTCACCTACCTGGAAAACGCGTCCGTTAAAAGTGTACTGGTATGCTACGGCCAGCACCTCATCTGCCTGCAGTTGTACGTTTACCGATACAAAACCCACCTGCGGGTTGAAGAAATATTCTGAAGGATTGAGTTTACGCGCAAATGTCTTTTCATAATCATCTACCGGTCTTAGGCCTTTTGCCAATAACAAACTATTTATAGCGGTAGGATTGCGCGCTGAAGGATTGGCCACCAGCGAGGCATACAGGTCATTGGCCCCATTGGCAGGCAATGGGCTGTTACTCAGGGAACGAACGCTCGGATTGTAAGGACGGCTCTCTCCCAGGTCCATCAATCCCACGATATCCCTTGCATCCGTGGTTGCTCCGGTGCGGTTGGTTACCCATACTTCTACCCGCTGAACCTGCACCTGCGAATTAACAATGGGCAGGTTAGACATGGTTTTGTTATAGCTGCTGCGGAAATATTGTCCGAGCAGGAAGTGACGGTTCTCTTCATAGTCATCCAGGGTCTTCGAAAAATTCTGTATACCTGCGCCACCCTGCAAAGCCACCGACTGCCTGCTGGATCTTTGTGTAGCCAATGCCCCGGTTACAAACAGTTTTCCAAACTGCAACTGGGTTTTTACACCAAACAGGTTTTGGGCACTGGGTATAAGGGTGCTGCGCGACTGAAACGAGATATTACCAGCCTCCAGGCTTTTGATCACTTCATCATCCATGCCTTTGTAATCGAGCTTAAGCTGGTTATCAAAACCCAGATTGGATAAGGTGCTGTAGTTGATGGGGAACTTTAGTTTGTCGCCAATGTTCGCATTCACATTCAGTTTTGCGTTCATGTCAAAATCAAAACCGCCATTCTTTCGGGCACGTTCAGGAAGTGTGGGGTTCTTGATGTTTTGTCCCTGGTAGCCCGCCATGATGTTCACTTCACCTGAGGGACGGATGTCTACTTTCAGTCCATTGCCGGATGTACCAAAGATGCGGTCGAAGAGTTTATCATAAACACGTACATGGGGCCGGCTGGTTTTCAGGTTAAGCGTAGTAAGTGCATCCGCTCTTTTTTTGAAATAATCGCTTTCAGACTGTTTCGCGCGCAGTTTCCAGAACTCATCAAAGCTCATGGCCGTGGGCTTACGGTAGTAGAGTCCGCCTATTTTTTCAATGATATAGTATTGTTTTGTCCTGGGATCGTACTCGATGTCACGTTTGATCAGGCCCGTATCGCGCAGGTCAAACGGATTACGGCTCAGGTTAGAAAACGGATCGCCTCTCCGGTCGCTGATGGGATAGCGCGTAGAATCCTTTTGCTGGGCAGCCAGAGACAGGCCCGACAATAGCAGGAGACCGAAAAATAAAAAATAGCTAAGAGGCTTCAAACAATTCAGCTTGGTTAGGTAGCAGTGTGTCGATAAGTCAGCGTTTAGATTACGTAGAGGTTTTGCCGATAGCTTAGAGGTTTTTGAGTGCTTGTTTTATGATGTCTTCCAGTGAACTGTTGCTGTTTGCTGCTGTCATGGTTTTTTTTACGGCCTGTTCTGCCATTGCCCTGCCAATACCCAGGGCAATCAGCGCATTAACCGCATCGCTATCTACGGACCCTGCTCCCGGATGGATTGATGAACTGTCGATCGGGTGTCTTGCCAGTTTGTCCCTTAGCTCCACGATCAGTCTTTCAGCCGATTTTTTACCTATCCCTTTGATACCTTCCAGTTGCCTTGTGTTGCCCTGTACAATAGCTTTAGCAATTTCATCCGGTCTCATTCCTGACAACATCATCCGGGCTGTTGCTGCACCTACGCCGGATACGCTGATCAACTGCAGGAACATCTCCTTCTCTGCCAATTCTGCAAAGCCAAATAAAGTTTGTGCGTTTTCAGTAATGTGCAGGTAGGTAAAGAGCAGCCCGCTGTCCTTATTGCTGATGGCCGAATACGTATGCAGGCTCACCTGCAGGTCGTATCCAACACCATTCACATCCACCACAACTCGGGCGGGGGTTTTCACAGCAAACTGTCCTCGAACAAAGGCGATCATACCGGTTTCAAAAATATGGGAAAAACCCCTGTTTCGGGCAACTTTATTGGTTGGCAGGCAAATAGCGGGGTTTGGCGTGGAAACCAGTATTCACGGTTGCCTGTTACCGATTGCCAGTTACGGGCAACCGCCAACCGGGAACCCGCAACCGCCAACCCTACCCACCATTATAAAAATCTTTATAGATATTTGCACTCTTTACAGCCAGCTTATGAGCAAAATAACAGCAGCCATCACCGCAGTGGGCGGATATGTACCTGAGACGAAACTGACCAATTTTGACCTGGAAAAAATGGTGGACACCAATGATGAATGGATCCGAACCCGCACAGGTATTGAGGAAAGAAGGATTTTGAAGGGTGAGGGCAAGGGAAGCAGCGATATGGCTATCCCCGCGGTACAGGAACTACTGCGTAAGAGAAATATTGATGCTACAGAGATAGACTGCCTTATTTGCGCAACGGTAACGCCGGATATGGTCTTCCCCGCTACTGCCAACATTGTCTGCGACAGCATCGGGGCCACCAATGCATGGGGCTATGATATGAGTGCAGCCTGCAGCGGCTTTCTATATGCCCTTACCACCGGCGCCATGTACATAGAAAGTGGCAGGTATAAAAAAGTAGTGGTGGTAGGTGTTGATAAAATGAGTTCTATCGTGGATTATACAGACCGCGCTACCTGTATTATTTTTGGCGATGGCGCCGGCGCATTGCTGCTGGAACCGTCTACAGATGGAAACGGCATTCTGGACAGTATCTTAAGAAGTGATGGCAGCGGCCGTAAATACCTGCACATGAAAGCGGGGGGATCTGCAAGACCTGCCAGCATTGAAACCGTGATGGCCAAAGAACACTATGCCTACCAGGAGGGCCAGCCCGTTTTCAAATTTGCCGTAAAAGGTATGGCCGATGTAAGTGCAGAACTACTGGAACGCAATAACCTTACCGGTGACGACATTGCCTGGCTGGTGCCGCACCAGGCCAACCTGCGGATCATTGATGCAACGGCAAGCCGAATGAATCTTCCCAGGGAAAAAGTGATGATCAACATCCAGCGCTATGGGAATACCACGGCTGCTACCATACCGCTTTGCCTTTGGGATTGGGAGAGCCAGCTTAAAAAAGGCGATAACCTGGTACTGGCTGCTTTTGGCGGTGGGTTTACCTGGGGCGCCACCTGGATTAAATGGGCGTATTAGTTTGCATGATTGACAGGTTGCTCAGATACGGTACTTGGAGTATTTGATTGATGAACTAATCGATTTTTCGATTCCCTACTGATCACCACTTCGTGAATATAGGATATAATCCGTCTGCGGGATATTGTCAACACCCACCTGCCGTAACATGGTAACAAGCTGCCCGCGATGATAGGTTCCGTGGTTGTTGAGATGGAGAAGTATATCCTTAATAGGCTGAACAAATGCATCGCCCTTCATAGTTCGGTAAGAAAGTTCTTTCACCAGCTCGGTTTCTTCAGCGCTGGCTATCCATTCATGCCATTGTTTATTTTGGGAGAGCAGCCCCTTGGCCACATCGGCCATAGACGGGTGAAAACTAAGACTTGGCACCACAATCTGTTCCTGCCTTTGCAACCGCTGCCACCAGATACAGGATGCATCCCACATATGCAGGCATGTTTTATGAATGGATGGAAAACTACTCATGATAGGCTGTTCCTGCTGAACGTTGCCAAGAGAAAGCACCACATCGAGCAATCGTTTATTTGCCCAATATTCGTAAGCTGCGAAACTGGTTAATAGTTTTTTCATGTTTCGTACTATTTTTGAAGTAAGATTTGCAGAACAGTTTCCATCCATCGCTTCAATCAAAAATAATGAATAAAAAATTCCCGCTTACCGGTATGGGTTCCGTTGCTATGCATGCTGCGGGTCATGACAATGCAGAGTTCGCTCACCTTACACCCATCTATGCAACATCCACATTTACCTTCGATTCTGCGCAGGAAGGTTCTGATCGTTTTGCCGGTGCGGATAAAACCCGGATATATAGCCGCTGGGGTAATCCCACTTTTACAGCCGCAGAAAAAACCATCGCAGCCCTGGAAACTTTTGGTGTAACCAATGCCGACGGAACACCCCTGACAGTAAGGGCACTGCTGCATGCAAGCGGCCAGGCGGCCATGACCACCTTATTCCTCGCAACCCTCAGCGCAGGAGATACCGTGCTCACACATTACTCACTGTATGGCGGCACCTATGAGCTAATGAATAAAGTGCTGGCAGCAACGGGAGTGAAGACCACGATAGTAGATATGCATGACTTGAACCTTGTAGAAGATGCTTTGCAAAAAGATCCTTCGATCCGACTTGTGCATATTGAAACTCCCGCCAATCCTACTATTCAATGCGTGGACATAGAAGCAATCACAAGACTCGCAAAAAACCATAACCGGCTGGTATCGGTAGACAATACGTTTGCCACTCCGTACCTGCAGCAACCATTTGCTTTTGGTGTTGATTTTGTTTTTCATTCCACTACCAAATTCCTCAATGGGCACGGTACTTCTATTGGTGGTGTATTGCTGGGCAGAGATATCGAAAGAATGAATTCATCCATATGGAAATGGCATGTGCTGCTAGGCGGTAACAGTAATCCTTTTGATGCATTCCTGCTAACGCAGGGGTTAAAAACACTGGAACTACGAATGGAGCGCCATTGTCACAATGCAATGGAAGTTGCCGAATACCTTGCGCAGCATGACGCAGTTGAACTGGTGAACTACACCGGGCTTGCATCCCATCCCGACCATGCGATTGCTACAAAACAAATGCGCCACCCGGGTGCGGTGATGAGTTTTGAGCTCAAAGGCGGACTCGAAAAAGGGAAACATTTTGTAGATGCGCTGCAGATGTGTGTGCGCGCCGTATCATTGGGAACGGTGGATACATTGGTATCGCATCCCGCCAGTATGAGCCATATGTCTTTGCCCAAAGAAGAACGACTCAAATACGGAATCACTGATGGCTTGATCCGCATGAGTGTTGGCATAGAAAACATTACCGACATTCTAAACGACCTTGAGCAGGCCCTCGCAAAAGCCTGACCATTCATGTATAATTTCATCAGGGGCTTGGGATTTAACGGTTAAGTGTTTACATTTAGTAACCCCCTTTCATTCTAAAACCACTGACATGAGAAAATTCTGCATGGTAGCCATGGTGCTACTGCTAAGCCTGCCTGCCATTACCCAAAAGAAAGGCACCAACCCGCCTCCCGACCGTTTTGCGGGTTTAGATACAGCCTTTGAAAGAATATTAAAAGAATGGCACGCTGCCGGCTTTGCAGTGGCTGTGGTGGAGAAAGACAGGATTGTTTATGCAAAAGGATTTGGCTACCGCGATGACGAGAAAAAGGTTCCGGTTACACCCAATACACTTTTCGCAATCGGAAGTTGTACCAAAGCATTTACATCTTCAATGCTTGGACTGTTGCAGAAAGCGGGTAAGGTGGATATCGATAAACCAGTACGCAATTACCTCCCCGAACTGAAGTTTTATAATGATGCAATGAATGGTGCAGTAATCCTCCGCGATCTGATGAGTCACCGAACGGGACTTCCGCGCCATGATTATTCCTGGTATGGATTTTCATCCTCGTCCAGGGACAGCCTGGTGAAACGGATCCAGTTCATGGAGCCGAGTTATCCGGTTCGGGAAAAATGGCAATACAATAATTTCATGTTCCTTTTGCAGGGCAGCGTAGTGGAAAAAGTTACCGGCAAAAGCTGGGAGGAAAATATTCGTGAGCATATTTTCAAACCACTGAACATGAATCATTCAAATTTTTCCATCCCGGAATTGCAAAAAAGCGTAGAACCTGCCCTTGGATACGGTTTGAAAAAAGACAGTATTCTTAAAAAACTGGATTACTATCCTATTGGTGCTATGGGTCCTGCGGGGAGTATCAACAGTAGCGTTACAGAAATGGCCAACTGGGTGATTACCTGGATCAATGGAGGCAAATTTGAGGGTAAAGAAATTCTTCCCGCATCCTATGTAACGGATGCCATGAGTTCACAGATGGTAGTAAGCAGTGGTCTGCCTACCAAAGAAAAACCCGATATACAATTTGCAAACTATGGGCTGGGCTGGGGCCTTAGTTCCTACAAGGGTCATTACCGCGTAGAGCACGGAGGAAACATTGATGGCTTTTCAGCAAGTACCTGCTTCTTCCCTTCCGATAGTATTGGGATTATCGTATTGGCTAACCAGAACGGATCCTCCGTTCCGTCTATTGTCCGAAACATGATTGCAGACAGGATGCTGAAACTTCCCTATTTCGACTGGCATGCCGACATAAAAAAATCTTCGGAAAAAGCAAAAGCGGCGGCCAAAGAAGCAGAAAAAACAAGATCCAGTAACCGCAAAACCGGCACGAGCCCCTCACATCCTATACGTGATTATGAGGGTATTTACCAACATCCCGGTTATGGAAGTTTTGATGTTTATGCTGCACGCGATTCGCTGTTTGCCAAACTGGGAAAAGATAAATTGTGGCTGAGGCATTATCACTATGATGTGTTTGAACCTTTTGCCAGTGACCCGCTAGATGGTATTGATACCGCTGTGAAAAGTCCGCTGCGTCTCCACTTCCAGATGAGCGATGCAGGAGAAATCAACGCAGTAACTTTTGCCCTGGAACCAACGCTACCGCCACTGAAATTTACAAGGACCCCAAAGACAAAAGAGATCAGCAAACAAGACATGCAAAAATTTGTAGGCGAGTATGACTTAAATGGGGTTACATCCAAAATATATCTTAAGGACGACAAAATGCTGTACCTGTTTGTACCCGGCCAGCCCGAATATGAACTGGTTGCGCAGGAAACCAATAAATTCGGGATCAAGATTGCAACCGGTTATTACCTGCAGTTTGAGGTGAACGAAAAGAATGAAGTGACAGCGCTCACCTTTATGCAACCGAATGGAAATTTCAGAGCCAATAAAAAATAACTGCATGCGCAAACTGACTGCTTTCCTGTTAATCAGCCTGCTCGTATGCTCCTGCAGGAATGATGCATATGATACCATTATCCGTAATGGTATCATCTATGACGGCAATGGCGGCGAGCCCTTCAAAGCAGATATCGCCATAAAAAATGATACCATTGCCTTTATCGGCGACCTCACCGGGGCCACTGCAAAAAAAATAATCGATGCGATGGGAAAAGCAGTTGCGCCGGGATTTATCAATATGCTGAGTTGGTCACCGGTATCACTGATCGAGGATGGGCGCTCTATGGGAGAGATCAAACAAGGTGTAACGCTGGAAGTATTTGGGGAGGGCGAAAGTATGGGCCCGCTGAATGCCCGGATGAAAAAAGACCTTCAGGATGACCAACCCCTTTATAAATACAACGTGGAATGGAACACCTTGGGCGGTTATATGCAATGGCTGGAAAAAAAGGGCGTCAGTTGCAATATTGCGTCTTATGTAGGGGCCACTACGATACGTACAAATATTATCGGCGAAGATAACCGCCCTCCCACCGTTACTGAGTTGGAAAGTATGAAAATGCTTGTACAACAGGCAATGGAAGAAGGCGCATTGGGTGTGGGTAGCTCACTGATCTACCCTCCCGCATTCTTTGCCAGCACCGCTGAGCTGATTGAACTATGTAAAGTTGCTGCAAAATATGGCGGAGGCTATATTTCTCATTTGCGCAGCGAGGGAAATAAGATCAATGAAGCCCTAGAAGAGTTGCTAAAGATCGCTGCCGAAGCGAAAGTACATGGCGAGATCTACCACCTGAAAGCAGCCGGTATGGGCAACTGGGGAAAGATGGACAGCGTGATAAAGAGAATAGAACGCGCACGAAAAGAAGGCATTGATGTTGCCGCAAATATGTATACGTACACAGCAGGTGCTACAGGCATGACTGCTGGTATGCCCCCTTCCTTACAGGACGGTGGGTTCGGAAAACTCTGGCAGAGGTTGCAAGACAAAACCATCCGTGAGCAGGTAAAAAAAGAAATGAAGACCAACGCCCCCGACTGGGAGAATCTCTATTTCGGCGCGGGTTCCGCAGAGAAGGTATTACTGCTTGGTTTCAGGCGGGATTCGCTATCGAAATATGTTGGCAAAACCCTGGCGGAAGTGGCCAGGTTGCGTAATACCACACCCGAAGATGCAGCCATCGACCTGGTTATCCAGGATAGCAGCCGCGTGGAGGTGGCGTATTTTTTAATGAATGAAGACAACGTAAAAAAACAGTTGGCCCTTCCCTGGGTAAGCTTTGGTTCAGATGCCGCATCCATGGCAACTGAAGGTAAATTCCTGAAACAAAGTGCGCATCCACGTGCTTATGGAAATTTTGCCCGCGTGATCGGCCATTACAGCCGCGACGAAAAAATCTTCTCCCTGCAGGAAGCCATACGCAAATTATCCAAACTGGCAGCCACACATCTCCGCATCAGCAGGAGAGGCGAATTAAAACCGGGTAATTATGCCGACATTATCGTGTTCGATCCCGCAGCGGTTAGGGACAGATCCACTTATGAAAAGCCACACCAGTATGCCGAAGGCATGCTGCATGTATGGGTGAACGGAGTTCCCGTTTTACATAACGGCGAGCATACAGGGGCCAAGCCCGGCGTATTTGTTAAGGGGCCGGGGTATGCAAAGTGATTGGGAGGATGTTAGAAGTTAAAGCGGTTAAGGGGTTATACTTGTTAAAGGGTTAAACCTCTTTAACTATTTTTACCATTTAACCCCTTAAACCTCTCCAAAAAAAACAAAAAACAAATACATGAACATTCTAATAAGAAAAGCGCGGAAAGAAGATTGTACCCGTCTGCTCGAACTCATACAGGAACTGGCGGTTTACGAGAAGGCCCCTGAGGAAGTTACGGTATCGCAGGATCATTTTGAAGAAAGCGGTTTTGGAAAAAACCCCGTATGGTGGGCCTTTGTGGCAGAGGTGGATGGAAAAGTGCAGGGATTTGCTTTGTACTATGTTCGCTACAGCACCTGGAAGGGGCAGCGAATGTATCTGGAAGATATTCTTGTAACCGAAAACATGCGGGGCAAAAATTTAGGCAAACTGCTTTTTGAGGCTCTGATCATAGAAGCGAAAGAAAAAAACTTTTCCGCAATCGTATGGCAGGTACTCGAATGGAACGAACCCGCTATTAATTTTTATAAAAAATACGGGACGAAGTTCGACAATGAATGGATCAATTGCTCAATGGACATAGGATTAGGTAGAATGCACGCAAAGCCGCACCCAGATTAGCATGTAGATCACTCCGTGTAACTCCGTGCGCTCCCTGGCTCTGTGGTGCAGCCTTCGCACCAAGAGTAAAGCGAAGTCTGCACCACGGAGCCACAGAATACACAGAGCTACACGGAGGCCTTAAGACATTGGGGCAGCCAATAATGGTTCTGAGCGGGTATACAAAAAATCGGTAGCGGGTATTGCAGATGTAATTGAGACTATTCTACCTAATCCTTCAATGGACCTTACTTAGCGGTAAGTAAATTTTTTCTTTTGGCATGCAGCGGGAAATTCATAGTTAATCCACCACCATCGGGTACATAGTAAGGCATCAACTTTACCGTAGGATTGTCTTTCTTTCTAAAAAGTTCCGGAACAAGAATACCTGATGCGCCACCCGCAAGCATTCCCACAATAATATCAGATTTAAAATGCCGCCCGGCTTCCACGCGGAAATAGCCAACGGTGAGTGGAGGCAGTGCGGCAGCCGTAAACCACAAAATGCGCTTAAATCCTTTTATCTGGTGGTAATCGGTGTACACTTTAGCCGCAAAAAAAGTTGCTGTTGCACTGAAGGAAACATGGCCGCTGAAAAAAGATTTACTCATGCCAATGCCTGTTCTTTCTGCAAGCGATAACTGCGTATTGTAAGCGATAGGCCTTGGCCTTCGGACTGCAGCGATAGCGCCAAAATACAAAAGGTTGTCTACGGCTTGTGACGCAAGATACAAAGTGAGCAGGTCCACCCAGTCTTTTCGCAAGTGCTTATCCAGTGCGAGTAAAACGGGACTTGCTACTGAAAAATTTAAAAAGAAATCGCCTTTTGCCGCATTTTTTTGAAAACCTGAAGGATCACGCAGCGCAGTGGGACGGTCAAAAGCATTGATATCATTTGCATTCAGTTTCAGTACATCCGCATCATACATGGCCGCATTTCTGTCAAGCGCATGAAATCCCTGTGTTGATAATAGTATGGCTGCAAGACCCAGTGGAAGCTGGTACTTTGGCCGCATATTATACACCTTACTTAAAACGGGTGTTTCGTTGTTACTGAATTTAGTGGCTGTTTTGAGTTGGAAGGGCGCAGTTGCGGCCAGTACGGAGGTATCGGCCTGTACAAGGGAATCATTCTGGGCATCTCCCCTGTTTACTAACAGGAACAGGCACACGATAGCGGAAACAAGTTGTTTCATGCGCGTAAAAAGAAAAAAATCATGCCAGCGCAATCGGCGAATTCACACTGGCGGTTTTCAACCAGCGTTAACTGATACCGCTCAACTGCGCTTCTTTGTAGATCTTCTGAACCAGTCCCTGCAAAACTTTGCCCGGGCCAAACTCCGTGAAATTGCCGGCACCATCGGTCACCATAGCCTGCACAGTTTGTGTCCACCGTACCGCGCCGGTTAATTGTTCAATGAGGTTTTGTTTGATGGCGATGGGATCCGTTACAGCTTTGGCAACTACGTTCTGGTAAACAGGACAAACCGGATCCGCAAACACGATGGCCTCGATTGCTGACGCAAGTTCAGCTTTGGCGGGCGCCATCAGCGGTGAATGAAACGCTCCGCCAACCGGTAACACCAGTGCACGTTTCGCACCGGCCTGTTTCATTCTTTCGCAGGCAATGTCAATTCCTTTTATGGAACCGCTGATCACCAGTTGTCCCGGACAATTGTAATTGGCAGGCACCACAATTTCACCGGTCTCCGCCTGAACGGCAGTGCAGATTTCTTCTACTTTTTCATCTGCCAGTGCCAGCACTGCGGCCATGGTGGAAGGCTGGACTGAACAGGCCTGCTGCATAGCCCGGGCACGGATACTTACCAGTTGCAGGGCGTCTTCAAAATTAAGTGCCTTGTTGGCTACCAGCGCAGAGAATTCACCAAGCGAGTGGCCGGCCACCATATCCGGCTCAACACCTTCTGTAATTTCATAGGCTATAACAGAATGCAGGAAAATTGCCGGCTGGGTGATATTGGTTTGCTTCAACTCTTCATCCGTGCCCCCAAACATGATATCACTGATGCGGAAGCCCAGGATATCATTGGCGTTCTCGAAATATTCTTTGGCAAGTGCGTTATTGTCATAAAGATTTTTTCCCATTCCGGAAAACTGTGAACCCTGACCCGGAAAGATAAAGGCATGCTTCATGCGGTGATAGTTTGCACGAAAATAGTATAAATATCATGGCTAGTACTTCGCAGCAGGCACTTTGTACTTTGCCAGTAATGCCCGGTAGGCGGCAAAAGCATTTAATGACTCAAGGTCCCTGTCGTTTACAAGGTGATCCAAATCATCATATCCGGCAACGAAAGATTTTTCTACGTATTGTATTGCTTTTTGCGGATAGCCGGTCAACGCATACACACAGGCTGCATTGTGCAGTTCCCATTTTAACCGACTGCTTTCCGGGGGTATATTTCCCAATAGCCTTTCCATAGTACTGATGGCTTCTACCTGTTCACCTTTCACCGCTTTTGCATACACATAACCTGACCCAGCTTCACCGGCTTCGGCCAACAACACAGCCTGTTGCAGAGGAGCAGCGGCCAGCGATGGCACCTGGAGTACATCACGGTAGTAGCGCCCCAGTTCATAATAATTATCATACGTGGGAGAAAGTTCAACGGCTCGTTTCACGTCCGATAGACCACCAATCATATCCTTCATCCTGCCTTTTAACTGGCCTCTTTCAGTTAAGATTGTACCCAGGTTTACGGAATCTTTATACAGCTCAGCAATCCTGTCGTAGTCAGCCAGGGCATTGATATATTCCTTTCTTGTTGTAAGCAATTTTGCACGCTCCCAATAATTGACAGCACTGGCCGGCATGATACGTATGGCCTCATTGATATGGGCAAGGGCCTTGCCATATTCAAGCTGCGCACGGTCAGTGCGGTGGAGTTCACGGTAACAGGACGCCCTGTCAGTCTCTTTTTTCATAAGTGCTACTGCCTGCAGGTAGTAGGAACCGGCTTCTTTGAAATTACGAAGCGCAAAAGCTGTCTTCGCCATATTCCAGTTAGCATAGTCATATGTGGGGCTATGTGTAAGCGATTTTTGGAGGTCCGTTCTTGCGTCCTCGTACTGGCCAAGGCTGTAACGATAATTACCGCGATTATTGTACAGGATGGCAAGGTCGTTGGAAGGCCCCGTATTTTCCTGTTCCATTAAAAGAATGGCGGCAGTGCAGTCGCCTATGGCAAGTTCATATTGACTGTTTTGTGCCCGGTAGAATGAACGTTGCCAGAACGCGCGCGCGTACCGGTTGTCCAATTCCACAGCTTTGGAAAAATCTGTAATCGCCTCCTCATATTTTTTAAGGGCTGCTTTTGCATCGCCCCTGAGTTTATATAGACGCGAGAGATCGCTATTGTTTGTTGCAAATCCAATAGCAGAGGAATAAGCATCGATAGCTTTGGCCTCTTCCTGCAGCTCATGCTGTGCGCCCCCAAGATTCCAGTAAAGTTTTGACCGGTTCTCCACACCATAGGAAAGTGCCAGCTCATAGTCGCTGATTGCCTCCCTGTACAACCGCATATCATAACGGCAGTCACCACGCCAGGAGTATAATCTGCCCAACGCGCTCCGGTCAGACGAATAATAGGGTATTGCGCTGGTAAAATCTGCAATGGCATCCGAATAATTCTTTAGGTGATACCGGGCCATTGCACGCCACCAGTATGCCTCACCATTAGGCGTAACGGCAATGGATTTGTTGGCATAATCCAGCACGTTATAATAATTTTTAGCCTCAAATTCTGTCTTTGCAAGGCCGTTGTAGTAAGACCTGTCCTGTGAATAAAGACAGTTGATCCCTGTTAACCATACCACCAGGAAAACGGGGAGGAGAACCCGAAACGTTTTCATAAACGGAAGTTTAGGCCATACAAAGTATAGCTTAAACCAGAAATTGTCAATAGCGGGGCCTGAAACGACAGGCGCAGGCTACCCCAGGCGGGCACTGATCAACTTCAGGAATTCACTCCGGGTGGTATTCTTGAGAAACTCGCCGTCAAAAGCGGAGGTGGTGGTAACTGAATTCTGTTTCTGCACACCCCTCATCATCATGCAGAGGTGTTGTGCCTCAATCACAACAGCCACGCCAACCGGGTTTAATGATTCTTTGATGGCCTCCAGTATCTGTGTTGTGAGTCTTTCCTGTACCTGCAGCCGACGCGAGTAAACGTCTACCACTCTTGCAATTTTACTGAGGCCCGTTATCCAACCATTGGGTATATAGGCTATGTGGGCTTTTCCAAAAAATGGAAGCATGTGATGCTCGCACATGGAATAAAGTTCAATGTCTTTCACAATGATCATTTCACTAACATCCTCATGGAACTTGGCTGAATTGATAATTGCCTGGGCATCCATACTATATCCCTGCGTGAGATACTGCATGGCTTTGGCCACACGCTCAGGTGTTTTCAGCAATCCCTCACGCTGCGGATCCTCGCCCAGAGAGCCAAGCACCTCGAAATAATTTTTGATAAGAACGGAGGTAGCCTGCTCGTCGTACTTTTCTGATTTTGAATATGCCATGTGGTTAATTTAGGGCCTTTGTCAGGCGGGATATTGTACAAAATTCCTTTCTGTTTCATAGAGACGCACAGACAACTCCAGGCCTGCATCCAGCCGCGGGCGCAGGAGATTGTAGATCACGATCACTATATTTTCCGCGGTGGGGTTCAGCGCCGCAAACTCTGCCGTGTCCAGGTTCAGGTTCTTGTGATCAAATCGCTGAATTACTTCTTCCCTGATGATATCACTCAATAATTTCAGATCGATCACATAACCGGTTTCCACGTCAGGCTCGCCTGTTACCCTTACCACCAATTCATAGTTATGACCATGATAGTTGGGGTTATTACACAAACCGAATACCGCATCATTCCGCTCGTCACTCCATGATTTATTGTAAAGCCGATGTGCCGCGTTGAAATGCTCTTTTCGGTATACCGCTACTTTCTGCGCCATATTCTTTTACCGTGTGTTAGACGATTGAATTGAAGTTAGTGAAAAGTCAGGAGTCAGCCCTTCTCCACATGAATTAGGCATTTTCCCTGGTACTGGCTATTTAGAAAAGCCTTCCTATAACACTAGTTGGGGCCAAAGTACTCTACGTATATCCTGGGCGTTTCGTAGAGTTTAATGCAGTGCAGGTTCACCGCGGCTGGCAAATGGGGCGATAACTGTTCCCAGATAGCGGTAGCAAGGTTCTCCGTGCTGCACATTTTATCTTTCATGAAATCCACATCCATATTCAGGTTCTTGTGATCGAGTTTATCCACCACGTATTGTTTGATAAGCAGGCTCAGTTTCTTAACGTCGAACAAAAAACCTGTATCAGGGTCCGGGTGTCCTTTGATGGTTACAAAAAGATCATAGTTATGCCCGTGCCAGTTCTCATTGGCACAAACACCAAAAACCGCTTCATTTTTTTCCCTGCTCCACGCTGGATTGAACAGCTTATGCGCCGCATTGAAATGTTCCTGTCGAGTTAAATAAACCATCCGCCGCTTTGAATTTTTGCAAAGGTAAAGTTTAGGAAGTAAATAACGGGAATGTGTTGGGGGTTGGGTTGGTGTCAAATTGGTTAAAGGGGGTCCGGTAGGGGTTAATTCGGTCACGTGGAGTTACAGATCTGGAGGAGGTTAAAGAGGTCAAGAGACGTGAACCGTGTCTACCCCTTTGAATGCCTACCAGGTACTGTGTTCCTGTTAATGCCAGCAACAACCTTTATACCTATTTACCTCTTTAACCCCATAAACCCTTTTAACCCCTTTTACCCCTTTCACCCTTTTAACCTCTCTAACCCCCTTAACCCTATACCCACATTACCTACCTTTACTACATGCGAGTAATCATTACCGCCGCTACCGTAGCAGAATGGATGCCTTCTTTCCTGGAGATGAATAACCTGTATACCAGTGAGAGCAGGCGAATGGGGGTGCGTTTTCACCAGGGGGGTGTTGGTATGCTGGCCACTGCGGTCTCCATCTCAAAGCTGGTTGCGGAAGAAAAACCTGAACTGGTAATCCAGGCCGGTATTGCGGGCTGTTTTGACCCATCACTCACACTTGGCAAAGTAGTTGCAGTAAATGAAGAGGCACTGGCAGATATGGGTGTGGAAGAAGATGGAAAATGGAAAGATATTTTTGATCTCAAACTGGAGAAAAGCAGCTACCATCCTTTTGAAAGAAGAAAACTACCCAATCCATGGCTGGGAACGTTTAACCTGCTCAAACTTAAGGAAGTGAACGCTGTTACCATTAACGAAATCAGCACTCAAAAAGAGCGGATACAACAGATCAGGAAAAAATATGACCCGGTTATCGAAAGTATGGAAGGGGCGGCATTGCATTATGTATGCAGGGAAGCAAATATCCCTTTCATACAGATCAGGGCACTCTCAAATTATGTGGGAGAACGCAACAAAGAGCATTGGAAAATAAAAGAAGCCATCACAAACCTGAATCAGGTATTGTTACAATACATTGACAAATTGTATAAGATCCGTTAACCGGAAATCTTCACACTATGAAACAGGAAGCCCTGCACAGAAAACTTACACTGGGTTTTTCACCCTGTCCCAATGACACTTTCATCTTCGATGCATTGGTGAATCATAAGATCGATACACATGGTTTTGATTTTGACGTGCAGCTTGAAGATGTGCAAACCCTGAACGAATGGGCAATAGAAGGCAGGCTGGATATAACCAAGATCAGTTATGGGGTATTACCATTGTTAACGGATCATTACATCATACTGGAAAGCGGCGGTGCTCTGGGAAGGGGTGTTGGACCTTTGCTGGTTTCAAAACAAAAGATCGATACCAGTCAACCCGGAACCATTGAGCAAATGAGAATTGCCATTCCCGGAGCCAATACTACGGCGCATATGCTTTTTTCACTGGCATTCCCTGGCGCAAAAAACAAATCCTTCCGGGTATTCAATGAGATAGAAGCCGCTGTACTGAACGGTGAAGCGGATGCAGGCGTCATCATTCACGAAAACAGGTTTACCTATAAGGAGAAAGGATTGTATAAGCTGATTGACCTGGGAGAATATTGGGAAGCCCAAACGCATTTACCCATTCCACTGGGGGGCATTGTGGCCCACAACCGCCTGGGAAAAGATACAGCGCTTGCCGTTGACGATCTCATTAAAAAAAGTGCAGAATATGCTTTCAGCCATTACCCGCATTTATCACCTTATGTGCAGATACATGCCCAGGAAATGAGTGCGCAGGTAATGCGGCAGCACATCGATCTGTATGTAAATGATTTTTCACTATGGTTGGGAGATGACGGCAAAAAAGCAGTACTGAAATTACTGGAAATATATCGTCAACAGAATCCTGCACAGAGTTTTAAAGACACCGGGATATTTATTGAATCATAGATCTGTCAGGACTTCAAAGCCGCAGCATACACTGCCAGCGCGCGCTTTCTCGCCGCTTCATGCTCAACGATGGGCCTTGGATAACTGAACTCCTGGAACTCGGGTACCCATTTTTTAATATAGATCAGCTCCTTGTCAAACTTCTCCGTCTGCAGGTAGGGATTGAATATCCTGAAATAGGGAGCCGCATCGCAACCGCTGCCACTTGCCCATTGCCAGCCGCCGTTGTTGGCGGCCAGATCAAAATCCAGCAGCTTTTCGGCAAAGTAGGCCTCGCCCCATCGCCAGTCTATCAGCAGGTGTTTGGTAAGGAACGAAGCAACAATCATTCTCACGCGGTTGTGCATGTAGCCTGTTGTGTTCAGTTCACGCATGCCCGCATCAACAATTGGGTAACCGGTGTTACCCTCACACCACCGTTGAAATTCCTGTTCGTTATTGCGCCACTGGATAAACTCATACGCAGGCTTAAAACATTTGCCATTTCCTACCTGTGGAAAATGCCATAGGATCATCTGGTAAAAATCACGCCAGATCAATTCATTCAGGTAAGTATCGTTGCGCTGCAATGCGCGTTTGGCGAGTGAACGGATGCTGACCGTGCCAAAACGCAGGTGCACGCCCATGCGGGATGTACCTCTGTCCAGCGAAGGAAAATTTCTGGTTTCTGTATAGTGCTGCAATATTGTATCCGCCACCTGCGATGCCGGAAATGCGATCCCGGTCTGCTCAAAACCCAGCGATGCAAGCGAAGGAAGTTTTCTCGGTTTTAACTTACAGAAACGGCTATAATATTTTTCCGTGGGATAGGCTCGTAACTGGAACGGGGTCAGCTTCGATCGCCATTTGCGGGAGTAAGGAGTAAAAACAGTGTAAGGAGTGCCATCATCTTTCAGCACTTCATCCTTCTCCAAAATTACCTGGTCCTTGTAAGTTTGCAAAATGGCGTTGTTTGCATGCAGTAGTTTGGCTATGGCATCATCGCGTTCCCGGCCGTAGGGTTCATAATCATGATTGGCAAAGACATGGGCGATATTATACTCCCCAAGTAAATGAGCAAAAATCTCCTCGGGTGTACCATGGTGTACTTCAAGATCACTGCCAACCTGTTTCAGTTGCATCTGCACGGCCCGCAGTGCATCATGAATAAATTCAACACGGCGGTCTTTCGGGTTCGGGAGCTTACTGAGTATCTTCGTATCAAAAATAAAAAGCGGCACAACCGGCAGACCCGCTATCAGCGCATGGTAGAGCGCCGCATTGTCTTCCAGGCGAAGATCACGCCGGAACCACATAATATTCACTTTCATCTGCGCCGTTTACTGGTTTAAACAGCTGTGGAAACAAAAGGTTTGTTTTTTCTGGAGATTTTTGGATTATTCAACCCGGCGCTATGTAAAAGCGGTTGCAAAAATTAATGCAGCCCTTTAATGAATCTTTTATATAATGTAACGGCTACCTGGTTGGTATATTCACTCTTCCCCAGTTGTTTTACCCATCGGATACCAATGAGTGCATTGGTAAGAAACAGTTCCGCCGCCTCCAGCACTTCTTCGGCATGAATAGGCGTTTCCTCAACAGGCATGCCGGCTTCACGAAGGCAGGTGAGCAGGTATCGTCTCATTACCCCATCCACTGCGCCCTCGTCCAGCGGAGGTGTTCTGATCTTACCGTCTTTTACAATAAAAACATTTGCCTTGGTAGCATCGGCCACCCGGTCATAAGGATTCAACAGCAATGCATCATTCAGTTTATGCTGCTTTGCCCACAATGCACCCATGGCATTCGGTAAATAATTGTTGTGCTTGATGGAGGAATATCTGTCGCATACACGGCGGGCGTCTGTAAAGATATCCATCACCAACCCATTTTCATTGAGCTGGTTGCTGGAAGGCTCAAGGGACCAGGTCTGAATCAGGTGATGCGGGAAATGATTGTTAACATCATACAAGCCTCCGTCGCCCCTGAACAGGGTAATGCGGATGCGCGCAAGTTTATCGTGGTAATTTTTTTTGGCAAGCAATAACACGTGCTCTTTGATATAGGCCGGCGTAAAATAATCAGGCTGCTGAAACTGCATTCGTTTGAGTGAGCTGAAAAAACGTTCCATGTGCAGTTGCTCAAGTGCTACGCTCCCGTTCACCATTTTCAGGGTGTCAAAAAAACCATCCCCATACCGAAACGATCGGTTATCGGGAGAAATGAACAGCTTACCCGCCTTGGTGATCTCACCATTGTAAAAAATGAAGTTAGCGCCGGCCATGGCAACAAATATAACGGGTGTTTTAAGTTTCGGTACGCGTATGCAGGGTTTTGTTTTGTTTTGCGCTACTTTAGTTGAACGGCCCCCGTCAAAAACGCTATACATGAAGATCCAGGACATCATAGAAGTATTGGAAGCAAAAGCCCCCCCAGCCCTTCAGGAAAGTTATGACAATGCCGGCCTGCTAACCGGCCAGGCCGGCTGGCCATGCACCGGCATACTATGCACACTCGATGCTACTGAAGAAGTGATACTGGAAGCGAAAAGCAGAAAATGCAACCTGGTGGTAGCGCATCATCCCATTATTTTCAGCGGATTAAAAAAGATCAACGGCAGGAATTACGTGGAGAGAACCATAATATCCGCTATCAAAAACGATATCGCCATTTATGCTGTTCATACCAACCTCGATAATGTAATCGACGGCGTAAACAACCGGATAGCCGACCGAATAGGCCTGGAAAACCGGCAGGTATTGTCCCCAAAACCCGGACAACTGCTCAAATTATACACCTTCGTGCCCGTACAGCAGGCAGACGAGGTACGTAACGCTCTCTTTGCCGCAGGCGCGGGTCAGATTGGAGAATATAGTGAAACCAGCTTTGCAGTTGATGGCACCGGAACATTCCGGGGGTCTGAACATACCCATCCTTTTGTAGGGGAACCGGGCAAAAGACACGAGGAGAAGGAGGTTAAAATAGAAGTAATTCTACCTGCGCACCTCCAGTCAGCGGTGCGCAAAGCGCTTCTGGCTGCCCATCCCTACGAAGAAGTGGCTTATGATTTTATCGCATTATCCAATGATAATCAATCCATTGGAAGCGGCCTTACCGGTGAGCTGCCCGAGGCAATGGAGGAAACCGGTTTTCTGCGCATGCTTAAGACCTCGTTTGAGCTGGCGGTGATCCGGCACACCCCTTTACTGGGCAAAAAAATCAAAAAAGTGGCTGTCTGCGGCGGATCCGGGAGTTTTTTGACCGGAAAAGCCCTAGCGGCGGGGGTGGATGCCTATATTTCCGCCGATATTAAGTACCACGAATTCTTTGATGCCGATGGCCGCCTGGTACTGGCAGACATAGGGCATTGGGAAAGTGAACAATACACAACGGACCTCCTGCTTGAGCTTTTACAGGCTAAATTCCCTACCTTTGCCGTCCTCAAATCAGGGGTGAAAACCAACCCGGTGAACTATTTTATCGGTTGATCATTGCCCGGAACCCTGAACTGAGTGACACAACGGTCGATGCCATCTTTACGTCGGCTGGAAAAAAAGATAAACCACAGGCAAACACAAACAACAAATCCCATATGGCAGCAGTTAAAGATTACTCCGTTGAAGAAAAACTGGTAACCCTTTTACGGTTACAAAAAATCGACAGCAAACTGGATGAGATACAAATTCTGAAAGGTGAGCTTCCTATGGAAGTAAGCGACCTTGAAGATGAGATACAGGGTTTAACCGCCCGCCAGACGCGCGTAGAGGAAGAGATCAACGGTATCACTGAATTTATGGAAGGCAAGAAAACCGCCATCAAGGAAAGTGAGTCATTGATAGCTAAATATGAAAAGCAGAGTGAGAACGTAAAGAACAACCGTGAGTTTGAAGCGATCAATAAAGAGATTGAGATGCAGCAGCTTGAAATTAAGCTGTCTGAAAAACATATCCGCGACGCAAATGATGAACTGGGAGAAAAAGTGAAGGCCCTTGAAATCGCTAAAAAACAGGTTGCCGTTAAAGAAGGCGTTCTGAACCACAAAAAAGGCGAATTGCAGAAGATTATCGCCGATACTGAAAAAGAAGAAACCCATTTTAACAAGCAAAGCTCAGAAGCACGCAGTCATATTGATGAGCGTTTACTCTACAGCTACGATCGTATCCGCAAAAGCTACCGAAATGGACTTGCCGTGGTACCTGTTGAAAGGGATGCCTGTGGCGGATGTTTCAACTCCATTCCGCCGCAACGCCAGAGCGAGATCCGTTTGCACAAAAAGATCATTGTTTGTGAGAACTGCGGACGCATCCTGGTGGATGCCACTTTGAACGACAGCGTGGAAGCGAAATAATCGCCGGTTATCAATAAGATTTTCATAGAAGGGCAGCGTTTCGCTGCCCTTTCTTATTTTCGGTTAATCATGAAGTGTTTTGCCGCCCTGTTTTGTATGATCGTTTCTTCCTGCATGCTGCAGGCACAGAAAGTTTATGAGTTCAACAGCACCTGTCAACAGGCCTACCAGGAGATCACCAGGCTTAAGATCAATAATGGACTCGCCCTGGTGGAAAAAGCGCGACAGCAAAATCCGGATAACCTGGTGCCTGTGCTGCTGGAGAGCTATGCAGATTTTTATACACTGTTCCTGAACGAGGATCCGAAAGAATACCAGCTCCGCTATCCGAAATTTATTGAACGAATTGAACAATTGCAGGCCGGTCCGAGGAGTTCGCCGTTTTATTATTACTGCCTCAGTGTTGTTCGGATGCACAAAGCTGCGTCCGCTATTAAGTTTGGCAAGTTCTGGGATGCCGGCTGGGATTTCAGGCGCTCTTACCAGTTGATTAAGGATAACCGAAAGCAGTTCCCTACATTTTCACCAAATGACCTGAGCTATGGTGCATTACAGGCCGTAGTGGGCACCATACCAAAAGGCTATAAGTGGATAGCCAGCCTGTTTGGCATGCGGGGTTCGCTAACGGAGGGCATGAGAACCGTACGGGGATTCGTGAACAGCAATGACCCATGGGCCAGATTGTTTTTTAATGAGGCCGCGTTTATTTATCCTTATCTCATGTTCTATATCGAGAATAAAAAAGACGAGGCACTTGCGTTTACACAGCAACGCAAACTTGACCTGGTGAATAACCATTTACATGCCTACATGGCCGCTAACCTCGGCATCAACAATAAACAATCCGAATTTTCAAAGAATATCATCCTAAACCGTAACCGGTCTGATGAGTATTTACGGACGAATGTCTGGGATTTTGAACTGGGTTTTACCAAACTCTATCACCTGGAAACCCAGGACGCGATAAAATACCTGGAAGCTTTCCTCAGCAATTTCAAAGGAAAATTTTATGTGAAAGATGCGCTGCAGAAACTGAGTTGGTGTTACTACCTGCAGGGGAATCTTGCGAAAGCGGAAGAAGTAAGAAAAAGGATACTTCAAAAAGGCGCTACGGATACCGATGCAGATAAACAGGCACTTAAAGACGCAAAGTCAGGCAGGTGGCCTCACCTGTTATTACTGAAAGCAAGGTTACTGAGCGATGGCGGATACCACAGCGATGCTGCCGCATTGTTACAGGGTAAGTCGGAAGATGATTTTTCTAAAGACGAAGAAAAGCTGGAATTCGCCTACCGCGTGGCACGCATATATGATGATCTGGGAAGGGACGATGATGCGATACGAAATTACCTGATCACCATCCGTCTCGGCGAAAAACGCCCGGAATACTATGCCGCCCGGGCCGCTTTACAGGCCGGGCAGATCTATGAAAAGAGAGGACAGAAAGCCCTCGCCATACAATATTACCAGGCTTGCCTGGACATGGAGGACCATGAATTTAAAAATTCCCTTGATCAGCGCGCCAAGTCGGGAATAGCCCGGTGTAAAGGGGAGTAAATCGATTACTGGTTTCCGGTTTGCCATTACAGCAGCATGCTATTTTTGCACACAGTTTAGGTATTTACCGCAGGCATTTGTCTGACATCCGCCACTGCCATATCTTACATTTTAATTAATGAATAACCGGCAACCCAAAATAAAAAATGCTCAAACGCCTCTCCATACAGAATTATGCGATCATTGATGAGATCATCATCGATTTTTCTTCGCAACTCAATATCATCACCGGGGAGACGGGTGCAGGCAAAAGTATTTTGATGGGTGCACTGAGTTTGATACTGGGTGAAAGAGCGGATAGTTCTGCATTGGTAAATACGCAGAAGAAATGTTTTATTGAAGGTGTATTTACGCTGTCTGGAAAAAGACAAGTGGTTGATTTTCTAACGCAGAATGACCTGGATATAGAAGAGGAACTGGTTTTGCGCAGGGAGATAGGAGCCAATGGAAAATCGCGCGCGTTCATTAATGATACACCCGCTACCTTACAACAATTAAAGGCATTGGCTTCCCTGTTGGTGGACCTGCACCAGCAGTTTGACACACTTGAACTAGGTGATAGTGATTTCCAGCGGCAGGTACTGGATGCGCTTGCTAACAATGAAAGCGCACTCGCTGCTTATCGGGAAAGGTATGCGCAATGGCAGACGGCAATGAAAGAACTGGCTCAGTTACAACTGCAAAAAGCCGCTTTCAACAAAGAACTTGACTATAACCAGTTCCTGTTTGATGAACTGGATGAAGCCGGATTTAAAGAAAATGAACTGGAAGATATAGACAATGAATTGAAAATGCTCAGCAATGCCGAAGGCATTAAGACCAGTTTATCCAAAGTGTATTTTGACCTGAATGAAAGCGAGCAACCGGTAGTGCAGTTATTGAAACAACTGGTGAACCACTTACAGGGATATGCATCCTTTCATCCCGACCTGGGGAATGTGATTGAACGATTGCAAAGTACTCAAATTGAACTCCAGGATATTGCGGGCGAAATAGACCGCATCAATGGTTCGGTGCATTATGATGAGAACAGGATCGAGTGGATCAACCAGCGCACCGCAGAGGGTTATAAGTTATTAAAGAAACACGGCGTAAAAACAACGGCTGAATTACGGGCCATCCAGTCTGAGCTTGCCTTGAAATTACGTGCCGTGCTGGATATGGATGACAGGATAACGGTTACGGAAAAAAAAGTAAACGAACTTTTTGCGGAAGCTACTACTCTCGCAGAGAAAATATCCGCATCAAGGCACAGGATCACCGGATCTTTAGAGGAAAAAGTAAATGCATTACTGGCGCAGGTAGGTATGCCCAATGCCCGGTTAAAAGTGGAGCTGAAAGATATTGCGCTTTCAGCTACAGGCAAAGACGCGATCGATTTCCTTTTTGATGCCAATAAAAGCAAACGTTTTGAGCCCATTCGTAAAGTGGCCAGCGGAGGTGAACTAAGCAGGCTGATGTTGTGCATCAAATCACTGGTTGCCCAGTCCATTGATTTGCCCACGATGATCTTTGATGAGATAGACACAGGCATTTCCGGTGAAGCGGCCAGGCAGGTGGGAATGATCATGAAAAACCTGGCATCCAGCCGGCAGATCATCTGCATCACGCATCAACCGCAGATAGCCGGTAAGGCCAATGCGCATTTCTTTGTATATAAAGAAATTCAAAACGATGCGGTGAAAACAAATATCCGCCTACTGGGCCAGGACGAACGCATCACCGCCATAGCCCGCATGCTCAGCGGTGAAAAACCCACCGCCGCCGCACTCGAGAATGCCCGCGAAATGATCATGAATTAGAATTTTCTCTGTGGTGTTCTGTGCTCTCTCTTGCTCTGTGGTAAAGCCTTCGCCAGGGAATGAATTGCGGAGCCTTTACCACAGAGCAACAGAATACACCGAGTTACACAGAGATAAGGTGGTTTTTATTTACATTTACGCCCTGAACAATAACGACGATTATGCCCTACAACTTATTAAAAGGAAAACGCGGTATCATCACCGGTGCCTTAGATGAGAACTCTATTGCCTGGAAAGTAGCCGAAAAGGCCCACGAAGAAGGCGCCACATTCGTGCTGACCAACGCCCCCATTGCTATGCGTATGGGGGAGATTAAGAAACTGGCCGAAAAAACAGGTTCCGAGATCGTGCCTGCAGATGCAACCAGTGTTGAAGAACTCACCAACCTGTTTACCAGATCGCGGGAAATACTGGGGGGTAAAATAGATTTTGTACTGCACTCCATTGGTATGAGCGTGAATATCCGCAAGAATATTCCTTATACAGATTCCAATTACGACTACTTCATGAAGGGGATAGATGTTTCCGCCATGTCGTTCCATAAAATGCTATCGGTAGCCCGCAAGCTGGATGCCATTAATGAATGGGGAAGTGTGGTTGCGCTTACCTATATGGCCGCACAAAGAACTTTTCCGTTCTATACCGATATGGCTGATATTAAAGCGATGCTGGAATCCATTGCGCGCAGTTTTGGTTACCATTACGGGCTGGAGAAAAAAGTTCGCGTAAATACCGTTTCCCAGTCGCCCACCAAAACAACTGCGGGCACGGGCATCAAGGGATTTGGTGATTTCTTCGATTATGCAGAAGCGATAGCCCCATTAGGCAACGCCAGTGCTGAAGATTGTGCCAATTACTGCATCACCTTGTTTTCAGACCTCACCAGGATGGTTACCATGCAAAACCTTTTCCACGATGGCGGCTATTCTACAACAGGGGTAAGTAATGTGGTGATGGAGAAACTGGGGATTTCATCATAAGGCCCAGGTGACAAAACCCAAGTCACAAGGAATAAGTTTTTTCAACCTTTTCTTTTCATCTTGTTCCTTGAATGCTTTCCTTGTTGCTGGTACGCTTGCCTCTTGTTACTTAAAAAGTCATTATGTCAATACCTGAAAACATGGTCGAATACATCGGCTATTTCGGATCGTTCTTAACGGCCATCACTTTTATGCCGCAGGTGTATAAATCCTGGCAGTCGAAAAGTGTGGGCGACTTGAGTATCTGGATGATCATGATCGTAGTATTGAGCACGATCGTTTGGTTGGTGTATGCCTTCGCCATAAACAGCGGACCTGTAAAAGTTGCCAACTTTATCGTACTCGCGCTAACGCTGGTGCTCCTCTACTTCAAGTACAGTTTTAAAAAAGATAGCTGAGAGCAAGTACGAAGTACAAAGTACAAAGTACGAAGTACGAACTACGAAGTACGAAGTGTAGATAATTTACTTAATACTTCGTACTTCGTAGTTCGTACTTTGTACTTAACCTAAACAGGAAAGCCTTTCTTTAACGGAAAGGCTTACTTGTTATTTAATGCGTTGACTCCGTTAAACGGGATCCTTTTTAATACTCGTCTTCGTTGAACATAAAATCTTCCTGGCTGGGATAATCGGGCCAGATGTCCTCAATGCTTTCATACACTTCGCCCTCGTCTTCGAGTTCCTGGAGATTTTCAACCACTTCCAGTGGCGCACCGCTACGGATAGAATAATCGATCAATTCGTCCTTGGTTGCGGGCCAGGGAGCTTCTTCCAGGTAGCTTGCCAATTCTAAAGTCCAGAACATAGGATAGCTTTTAATTTTTTGCAAATGTAACCGTATAAACGACACCGCCAAACGGGAGTGGCTACCTTTACTAAACAAATATTCACAATTTGACGGCCAAAGCCCTTCCGGTCGTAGGTTTGTAACCATATTTTAACCCTTCCGATGCTTAAAGCAGAACAGATCACCAAAAAATACGGCAGTTTACAGGTACTGAAAGGTGTGGACATTGCCATTGAAAAAGGCGAGATCGTGAGCATTATCGGCTCCTCCGGTGCCGGTAAAAGCACGTTATTGCATATTCTAGGCAGCCTGGACAGGGCCGACAGCGGTTACATCTGGCTTAGCGGCGAGCGGATGGACCAGCTTTCCGGCAAAAAACTAGCCGCCTTCCGCAATGCCCATATCGGGTTTGTTTTTCAGTTCCACCACCTCTTACCCGAATTTACCGCTCTGGAAAATGTCTGCATTCCCGGGTGGATTGCCGGGCGGAAGAAAAAAGAAGTGGCCGCAAGAGCCCTGGAACTTTTGGAGATTCTGGGTCTGGGGGACCGCGTGGACAATAAACCACAGCAGCTTTCCGGCGGTGAACAGCAGCGGGTAGCGGTGGCCCGTGCGCTGGTAAATAACCCCGACATCATATTTGCGGATGAACCCACAGGCAACCTGGACAGCGCCAATGCCCGCGACCTGCATGAACTGTTTGTACGCCTGCGAATTGAATTTCAACAAACTTTTCTCATCGTTACCCATAATGAAGAACTAGCCGGCATGAGTGACAGGACACTTCACATGAAAGACGGGCGCATCCTATCCTGAAAAAAACAGGCAAAGGCGCAAAGGAATTAAAGGGCAACAACTTGCAACTTTGCAATCGTAACAACTTTGCTTGAAAAATTACATTAAGGAAAAGCCAAAGCAATTTAAGCGATCCGCGGCTTCCAGGGTATTTCGGCAACATGCATCATATGCCCCGCGTATCGTGCCAGTACAAACAGGTAATCACTCAACCTGTTCAGGTATTTGATCACAAGCGGTTCAACGAATATTTCCTGTTCCAGCATATTTACACAACAGCGCTCCGCCCTGCGGCAAACGCAGCGGGCGATATGGGTGGAGGAGATAGCCTGATGCCCGCCGGGCAGTAAAAAAGATTTCATTACCGGTAATATTTCATTCATCGCATCCATCTCTTTTTCCAGCAAAACAATATCCGCCTCTTTCAGATCAGGTATCTTCATCAAAGGTTCTTTATCCGGATCGCAGGCAAGTGATGAACCAATGGTAAATAACCGGTCCTGTATTTCATTCAATACGGTTCTGGAACGGGCATCCGTAAGCAGGTCGCTCACCAGTCCGATATAGGAGTTGAGTTCATCTACCGTGCCATACGCTTCAATACGTATATGGCTCTTCGGTACTTTTGTGCCCCCTATCAAAGACGTCTTACCCTGGTCGCCGGTCTTGGTGTATATTTTGGTAGCCATGTTGGTCGATGGTCCATGGCCCATAGTCCATGGCTGATTTTCTTTTTGAAAGGAAATTATGCCGTTAAGCAAGACAGCCATGGACTATGGACCATGGTCTATCAACTCAGCTAATGTGTAATTGCCGAAAGTGCCTTCGTCTTATCCGTCTCCACCAATCCATCGCGCAAACGAACTACACGGTGTGCATAGGCGGCAATATCTTCTTCGTGTGTTACCAGCACCACGGTATTTCCACCCTGCTGAATTTTTCCGAATATTTCCATTACTTCTACCGATGTTTTTGAATCGAGGTTACCGGTAGGTTCATCTGCCAATAAAAGAGAAGGGTTGTTTACCAACGCACGCGCAATGGCCACCCTTTGTATCTGCCCCCCGCTTAGTTCATTGGATTTGTGATGGCTCCTGTCCTGCAATCCCACTTTCCGCAAAGCCTCCATCGATCTTTCTATTCTTTCTTTTTTACTAATCCCGGCATAGATCAAAGGCAAAGCCACATTTTCTGCTGCACTTAATCTTGGTAACAAATTGAATTGCTGGAATACGAAACCAATTTCTGTATTGCGTACTTCTGCAAGATCATCATCGGGCATCTTACTTACATCCTTGCCGTTGAGTATGTACCGTCCGCCGGTAGGTGAATCCAGACAGCCAAGAATATTCATCAGCGTACTCTTACCGCTACCTGATGGACCCATCAACGCCACGTATTCATTCTTATATATCTCCAGCGATATGCCTTTCAGCACCGGGATCGCCTGGCTACCCATGAAATAACTTTTCAGGATACCCTCCAGGCGGATGATCACGTCACTCATAACAGCAATTGGTTTTGACTGGATGAAATTACTTCTTTATAACTTTTGGTACTTTAAAAAACGCTGAATCTTTGACGGGTGAATTCAATAGAGCTTCTTCTCTTGACACGGAACCCTGCACAATATCTTCCCGTAACACATTTGCCGCATCACCCATATGTAATAGTGGCGCTACGCCAGTTGTATCTACTTCTTTAAGCTTTTCCACAAATGCCACCATTTTCTGCAGGTCGGCGCGGATGGATTCTTTCTCGGAATCATCAAAGCGCAGGCGCGCGAGGTGCGCCAGTTGCTCCACCATTTTTGCATCGATCTCCATACCAACAAAAATAGCCGAAAGCCCGGCAAGTACTGGCGCTATTTTTTGAACGGAAAGAATGCTGATTACCCCGCAAAAAGCCTGACTGCGACTGGCGCATGAGAAAAAGGGAGTCAAACCGCCGCTTCCGCGGTTAAGCAGAAGTGCAAATTTTTCCTACCTTCGGTAACAATTAGTTGCATAACTAACTATTTTTACAGAAAGCCGGTTATATGAAACGTTCCATCAAAAAAATTGCTGTTTTAGGAAGTGGTGTCATGGGCTCCAGGATCGCCTGTCATTTTGCGGGGGTTGGGGTACAGGTATTGCTGCTGGATATGGTACCGAAAGGATCCGAAGAAAGTACCAAAGCTGCCGAGCGCAATAAACTGGTTAACGACGCCCTGCAGGCTGCCATCAAGAGTAACCCGTCTCCCGTGTTTACAAAAGAGGTGGTCAAAAGAATCACCACAGGCAATTTTGATGACAACATGAAAGACATAGCTGGTGTTGACTGGATCATTGAAGTAGTAGTGGAGCGCCTCGACATCAAGCAGATCATTTACGAAAAAGTTGAAAAGTTCCGGACACCAGGTACGTTGGTTACGTCCAATACTTCAGGCATCCCTATTCACATGATGGCTGAAGGCAGGAGCGAAGATTTCAAAAAACATTTCTGTGGATCGCATTTCTTTAATCCGCCCCGTTACCTGCGTCTTCTCGAGATCATTCCAACGCCTTATACTGACCCTGAGATTATTTCGTTTTTATTGCACTATGGCGATGTGTACCTGGGTAAAACAACCGTGTTGTGTAAAGACACACCAGCCTTTATTGCAAACCGCATTGGTGTTTTCAGCATCATGAGCATTTTCCATATTATGGATAAGCTGGGTTTAACCATCGATGAGATTGATGCGCTTACGGGCCCCATCATTGGCAGGCCCAAGTCTGCCACATTCCGTACCGCCGATGTAGTAGGGATTGATACACTCGTGAAAGTTGCCAAAGGCGTTGCTGACAATAGCCCGGCTGATGAGGCAAGGGAAATTTTCAATATACCCGTATGGCTGGAAAAAATAGTGGCCAATAACTGGCTGGGTGATAAGACCGGGCAGGGATTTTTCAAAAAAATAAAATCTGCAGACAGCAAAGAGATATTAACGCTGAATCTGCAAACGATGGAGTACGCGCCGAGAGCAAAACCGAAATTCGCGAGCCTTGATGCCGCCAAACCAGTAGAAGATCTTAAGCAGCGCATTAAGATGCTATCCGCCGCTCCAGATAAAGCCGGTGAATTCTACAGGGCTTTTCATAATTCCCTGTTCTCCTATATTTCACACCGGATACCGGAGATCAGTGATGAGATCTATCGTCTTGATGATGCGATGATGGCCGGATTTGGATGGGAGATCGGTGCTTTTGAAACATGGGATGTATTGGGTGTCGCGAAAACTGTTGAAGCAATGAAAGCTGCCGGTTCCCCGGTTGCCGGTTGGGTTACGGAGATGTTGGCCGCAGGTGCTGCCAGTTTTTATAAAGTGGAAGGGGGTAAACGTTTGTATTATGATATTCCCACAAAATCTTACAAGCCGGTTCCGGGTGCTGAGGCATTCCTTGTATTGAACCATCATTCAGAAAAATTGATCTGGAAGAATAGTGCATGCCGTCTCTATGATATAGGAGACGGAGTTGCTGGTTTTGAATGGAGCAGCAAAATGAACAGCATCGGTGGGGAAGTTTTGGAAGGCCTGAACAAAGCGATCAATATCGCTGAAGAAAAATTCAAGGGCCTGGTAATTGCCAATGAAGGACCCAATTTTAGTGCGGGCGCCAATGTAGGAATGATTTTCATGCTGGCCATAGAACAGGAATATGATGAACTGGATATGGCCATCCGCATGTTCCAGAACAGCATGATGCGGGTTCGTTATTCATCTGTTCCCGTTGTTACCGCACCGCATGGATTAACATTGGGGGGCGGTTGCGAGATGAACCTGCATGCAGACAAAGTATACGCCGCCGCCGAAACATATATAGGCCTGGTGGAATTAGGGGTGGGACTGATACCGGGCGGTGGTGGCACCAAAGAGTTTGCGATGCGTGCAGGTGATGAACTGCATGAGGATGAACCCGAAACCATTCCGCTTAAGAACCGTTTCTTCGCTATTGCCACGGCAAAAGTAGCCACCTCTGCACAGGAAGCGTTTGATATCGGCATCCTGAGAAAAGGCCATGATGAAGTGGTGATGAACAGTAACCGCCGCATTGCAGAAGCCAAACAAAGTGTGATCTCTATGTACAACGAAGGCTATGTTACCCCCATACAGCGCAAAGATGTAAAAGTGGTGGGGCGTATGGGCCTTGGTGCCATGTATGCCGGTATCAACGGTATGTGGCGCGGTGGTTATGCCACTGACCATGATGCACTTGTTGCAAAAAAACTTGCCTACGTTATGTGCGGCGGGGACCTGAGCGAGCAGAGTCTTGTCACAGAACAATACCTTCTTGACCTGGAACGCGAAGCATTCCTTAGCCTCTGCGGCGAAAAGAAAACGCTGGAGCGCATACAGAGTGTGCTGAAAAGCGGAAGGCCTGTGAGGAATTAAAAAGGTGAAAAGGTGAAAAGTGAAAAGTCAGAAGTAGGTGAGTCGTGAGACGTCAATCGTGAGTTTTTTTGACTTTTAACTTTTGACTTTTTTGCCGCTAAACCGCGCCACAGGCATCCCATCAATATTTAGCCCAATTTATCAATATCTGATTATCTTCGGTATGATGGCCAGAGGGGAACTTGTATGGCCGCGCTTCTCAACTCAACCGATCAATCCTAAACTAAGCTCTATGCAACCTGTTCTTTCCCTGAACGGCATTTCCAAAGCATACGGACGCATCAAGGCACTGTCCAATGTCTCTTACGAGGTTCCGGAAGGCTGTGTATTTGGCATCCTGGGTCCCAATGGCAGTGGGAAGACCACCATGCTAAGTATCATACTGGATATCTTAAAACCAGACAATGGAACTTTTGCGTGGTTTGGCGGACCGGGCTCTCCTGACACGCGGAAAAAGATCGGGTCACTACTCGAGACACCCAACTTTTACCACTATCTCTCTGCAGTAGATAACCTGAACATAACCCATGCCATCAGCGGCCGCGGCGACGCGAAAGATATTGACCGCGTTCTGGAGATTGTAAAGCTGACAGAACGGAAAAGAAGCCGTTTCAGTGCCTACAGCCTGGGAATGAAACAAAGACTCGCTATAGCTGCGGCATTACTTGGCGATCCCCAGGTGTTGGTTTTTGATGAACCTACGAATGGCCTTGACCCGGTAGGCATTGCCGAGATCAGGGAACTGATCAAAGAACTGGCAAGGCGCGGTAAGACCATTATTATGGCGAGTCATTTATTGGACGAGGTTGAAAAAGTTTGTACCCATGTTGCCATCATGAAACGGGGTGTATTGCTTACTGCGGGCGATGTGAATGAAGTATTGTCGCATGAGGACATAGTAGAGGTTTCTTCCGCAGAACCGGAAAAATTATATGCATTGCTTTCCACCGTTGAAGGTTATTCGCATCTTAAGAGAGACGGGCATAAGATCCAGTTGCATTTTCCGATTGGTACTGCAAAACTTGAGGAGGTTAACCGCTTTTGTTTTGAAAAGGGTATTACCCTTAACCTGCTCAGCGTGAAAAAGAAAAGCCTAGAAACAAAATTCTTTGAACTGACCAACGACTAACTAAAAATACCACGCATGTTTTCACTTATAAAGATCGAATGGCTTAAGATAAAAAAGTATCCGGCTTTCTGGTGGATGCTGGGCATTGTTGCCCTTACCTATCCGGGGGTGAATGCCATGGCTTATTATGGGTATATCCAGGCCACTACAGGTAAAGAAATGACCAACAGTATTGCGAAAATGTTATTGGGCAACCCCTTTGCATTTCCGGAAACATGGCATTCAGTAGCTTATTTCTCATCTTTTTTTATTGTACTGCCTTCACTGTTAGTGATCATGCTGGTGACCAATGAATACACCTACCGTACACATCGCCAGAATGTAATAGATGGATGGAGCCGGGCACAATTCATTACCAGTAAGCTTGCCGACGTAATGATCATTTCCGGTATTGTTACATTAATGTATTTATTGGTGGCAACTGCGTTTGGTATTTATGCGGATAGCAGCAGCCTGTTTCAATGGCACCTGCAATTGCAATATATTCCACTCTTCCTGCTACAAACATTTTCTCAATTGAGTATAGCTTTTTTATTGGGATACCTTATCAAAAAAGCATTTATTGCATTGGGCATCTTTGTATTCTACTACCTGATCATTGAAAACATTGCCAGTACCTATGCGCGTTTCAAAATGAATGATATTGGAAGGTTCCTGCCCTTTGAAATGTCAGATCGCCTGCTTC
>JANPIE010000187.1:0-6447 GCA_031424835.1 Chitinophagaceae bacterium | reverse complement strand
CCGCCATCACTTACAATGCGGCGGCTGATCATTTTGACGAACCCGCTCTCTCCTTCTGGAGTCGTTTTGGTTCTGCCACGGTGGACCGTCTAGCCCTCCCTATAGGCGCAAACGTTCTGGACGTTGCCTGTGGCAGTGGCGCATCAGCTTTACCTGCGGCAATTGCCGTTGGACCCCTAGGCAGTGTTACCGGTATTGACCTCGCCGAAAATTTGTTGTCCCTTGGCCGCAAAAAAGCAGAATCATCAGGATTGAAGCATATTGCATTCCGTTCAGGTGATATGACCAGCCTGGGTTTTGCAGATGAAAGTTTTGATGCGGTCATCTGCGTATTCGGAATTTTTTTTGTTGCAGACATGGAAGGGTTGCTCACAGAACTTTGGCGCATGGTAAAACCCGGGGGCAAAATGGCCATTACCACCTGGGGGCCCGATCTTTTTGCACCAGCCTATGATATCTGGCGCGAGGTGGTAAAGCTGGAAAGTCCCGATCTCTATACCACAGTCAATCCCTGGGACCGCATAACAGATACTGCATCAGTAACCAACCTTTTTCATTCGGCCGGCATCCCGCATGTAGCGGTTACAGCGGAGTACGGTACACATCCCCTGCGCGGGCCGGAAGACTGGTGGACCCTTGTTATGGGTTCCGGATTCAGGTGGTCCGTTGAAAAAATGGGTGCTGAATCAGCGGCCCGTGTGCGGGCTGAAAACCTAAGGCGTATTGAGTCAGGCGGTATCAAAGAAATTGTCACCAACGTTATTTACGCCATTGCTACAAAGGAATAGAATCTGGTTTTTCATTTTCGAGCTTTAGGCACGATGATTTTTCGGTAACGCCTATCAGAAGGCATAAAAAAATCATAGATTTACTGATGGCAATTTGCCATTGGTAAACCAAAACAAATCAAATGAAAACCTACCTGCTTATCGTCCTGATGATCATCGCCATTTCCTCCTGTAAAGAAAATCAAGACAGGGCAACCCGACTGCCTGTAGTGGGTACCTGGCAACTGGTGACGGGAACATTGATCGAGAAAGGAGATACTGTTGTTACTGATTATACAAAAAAAAGATCCTTTATCAAGATAATCAATGACACGCATTTTGCATTCTTACTGCATGATCTTGCCGGCGGCAAGGATTCGACAGCAGCATTCGGCGCAGGGGGTGGCAGCTATACGCTGAAAGACAGTACTTATACCGAACACCTGGCATACTGCAATGACCGCGCATGGGAAGGACACGATTTTACCTTTACCCTTACCCTGCAGAATGATACGCTAACCCAAAGGGGCATTGAAAAAGTGGAGGCAACCGGGGTGGACAGGCTCAACATAGAAAGATATGTACGGGTAAAAAACAAATAATTGGATGGCACAGCAACCATACACATGGCAAAATAGGCAGCAACAAAAATTCCCGTATGACCAGTTTTCGCCGCACTGATTCAAGCGATCCTGATTTCCAGATGCTGGTAGCGTTGCTGGATGCGGATCTTAGTAAAAGAGATGGCAGCGAACATAGTTTTTATGCGCAGTTCAATAACATTCAGCATATCCGAAACGTGATCGTTTGCTATGCAGAAAATGTGCCGGCAGGTTGCGGTGCGTTTAAGTTGTATGAAGGGAAGGCTGTTGAAATTAAGCGAATGTTTGTACAGCCTGCTTTTCGCGGTAAGGGCATTGGCCTGGGCATACTGGCGCAACTGGAAAAATGGGCGCTTGAATGCGGCTATGAGCGTTGTGTATTGGAGACCGGTAAAAGACAACCAGAGGCTATCGCATTGTACCAAAAAGCGGGGTACCAACTAATAAAAAATTACGGTCAATACGAGCATATTGAAAACAGCGTATGCATGTTGAAAGTGTTAGCCCACTAAAACATTCAAACCGGCTGATATATTTCAGCGGCACATACCATTCACTAATGCCATCGGCACCAGGAAATTCAACTATAAAAATTAAACCGTAGTTATCACCAGTATCGAATATATGTCAACAGAGGAAAAAATACCGATCGACCTCGTCCACATGCTACCCGAGCTGGACAGTAAATTACTTGAACTGCTCAATACTCTCACACCTGATGAATGGCAGAAGCCAACGGTTGCCAGGTTATGGGTAGTGAAGGATGTGGTGGCGCACCTGCTTGATGGTAATCTACGCACACTGTCTATACTGCGCGATGATTACCAGGGAGAGAAGACCGTGATCAATTCTTACCAGGACCTGCTGGATTTTCTCAACACACTTAATGCTGATTGGGTAAAGGCGATGAAAAGACTGAGTCCGCAAATGCTCATCACACTTCATGAAATAACCGGTCCGATGTATTGCAACTATTATGCTTCGCTTGATCCTTTTGATAAGGCGGGGTTTCCTGTTAACTGGGCGGGTGAAACAGAGAGCCGGAACTGGATGCATATTGCGCGGGAGTACACTGAAAAATTCCTGCACCAGCAACAGATTCGCGACGCTGTTAATAAACCCGGTATTATGACCAAAGAATACTTCTACCCGTTTCTTGATGTATTTATGCGTGCTTTACCGTACACGTACCGCAATACCGAAGCACCTGAAGACACGGTCATAGCGGTTACGGTTCCTGGGGAGGCGGGTGGCTCATGGTATATCCAGCGTAAGCAAGCCAGGTGGGTACACTCAGCTAACTGCAGCCTACCCTCTGCCGCGGAGCTCATAATTCACCAGGGTGATGCATGGAAACTCTTCTCCAAAAGCATCCGGCCGGAAGATATCCGGGGAAATGTGGAGATAAAGGGAGATCAGGAGCTGGGGTCCGTTGCCTTAACCATGATTTCCGTGATGGCATAAATCGCAGAATTGCCTGGTGTAGCCTTTGCCTTTTTGGCTTGGCATTTGGAATCTGATCGAAGCGAAGGACTCACCACAAAAGCACACAGAATACACGGAGGATTATACGAGCTTCATGGCCTCAGGATCCCAGTCTACGGCTCTTTTCAGGTCGCTGCTCACATTGCATAACAATGCAGGCGCCGCAGCACGCAGTCCGAATGCAGCATCTTCCAATACCGGTTTTGCGGTACGTACAGATTCAAAGAAATTAATCATATGGTCAAGCCTGGAATCATATCCCCGTGGCGCTTCAAAAACGATTTCGTCGGACATTTTGATTTTCCTGTCATCACTACTGTATTTCGCATTGTAATCTTTCAACAACGATTCCTGCATACTCTTTGGATAACTCTCCAGTGAATCATACCCACCAATACCTGGCGCAACAGGGCGTTTGAAGTGTTTGATCAGAATACTATTTCCTTTTACTTCAATGACTCCCTCTGTACCGATTAACCGTGTACCTGATCCGCCACCTGCACCATCAGCAAGATTAACCCGGGTGAAAAACTGGAATGCGTTATGATTTTCTGATTTGGGATACTGCATCATACCTGAAACGAGATCATAGGCATCCCGTCCATCTTTCCAGTAATTCAATGCACCCAATGCATATACCTGCTTAGGTCCCGTTGATCCGGTAACCGTATGCAACCCTGTAAAATTGTGAACGAACAAATCTCCCGCAACACCGGTACCGTATGCCTTGTAATTTCGCCAGCGGAAAAAACGAACCGGATCAAACGGTACTTTAGGGGCATCGCCCAGGAACATATCCCAGTCAATGGTTTGCGCACTGGCATCGGAAGGAATGGTGTACTGCCATGCGCCATTTGCCGAGTTACGGTCGGTATAGGCTTCTGCATAGGCAAGGTCGCCAATGATGCCCTGCTTAAAATATTTCTGCGCTTCCAGGAACAGAACGGAACTTGCGCTCTGGCTTCCCACCTGCATCGTCTTACCGCTGGCCTTTTGTGCTGCTACGACTGCCAGACCTTCCTCCACATGGTGCACCATGGGCTTTTCGCAATACACATGTTTACCCGCATTCAGCGCATCAATACTGATATGGTCATGCCAGTGATCACAGGTACAAACCAGCACAGCATCCACATCTTTGCGCGCAAGTATCTCTTTATAATTTCTTGTTACGAAAATATCTTTGCCCCATTTTTCACGTGCCCTGTCAAGCCGGCCCTGGTACAGGTCACACACTGCTACCAGTTCTACGCCGGGAACTTTCATCGCGGTTTCGGCATCATAATGTCCAATGATGCCTGAGCCAATCAAAGCGATACGGACCTTGTCATTCGCGCTCACTTTAACTTTTGAAAAAATGGTCTGGATATTGGCCGGTGTTGCCAATGCAGGCACGCCAAAAAGAAGTGAGCCTGAGGTGCCAAGGGTGCGTAAAAATTTTCGCCTGGTGGTTGACATAAAGAAGAGTTTTAGGGTAAACCAATTTACAAAAAAGAACGGCATTATGGTACTGCCGGCTCAATAAAATATTCCCTACCTGAGGATCAGTATCCATCCAGACAACGGGGGTTGATTTGTGCCTAAAATGATAAGGTAATAGTAGGTTCCCACGGGTACCGCCTTACCGCCATAAGTTCCATCCCAGTTCTTTTCCCCGGAACGAGCATGGAAAACCACCAGTCCGCTCCTGCTGTATACTTTTACAATAGCGTCCGGGTAAGTATCCAAACCGCCGATGATCCATTCATCGTTGGTACCATCCCCGTTGGGTGTAAATGCATTAGGCGGCCTTAGTTTTTTGAATACACGGATAGTAACCTCATCCGATGCACTGCCACAACCTAATTCTGAAGATGCTGTTAAGGTATAGGTGGTATTATCTGTGGGGGTCACAGTTGGTGACAGCGACGCGGCGTTAAGCATTGTTGCCGATGGCGACCAGCTAAAGTCTACAGAAGTGCCTCCCACCATGCCCTGCAACTGCACAGATTCCCCCTCAAAAATGCGTTGATCAACTCCCGCATTTACAAATGGTTTTTTCCAAACATTTATTTGCACCCGCGCTGAATCCTTACAACCATACTGGTTCGTTACCAGCACCTGGTACTCCGTAGTATCTGCGGGCGATGCAAATGTGCTGGCACGTTGCCGATCGGATAACCCTGTAGCCGGTGTCCATAGGTATGTAACTCCACCTGATGCAGTTAATGTGGTACCCGCTCCCTCACAAATGCTGGCGCCACCGCTTACAACGGCTTTGGTGCCCTCGGCCACGCGCAGGTAAAAGCTGTCTGTTTTGCGGCAACCCAATATGCCCAATTCAACTTTGTACAACCCGGAGTCAGTATATTTTACATCCGGAAGCAGCACATACGGTAAAGCGGAGGAAAAATTATTGGGGCCCGACCATTGGTAGGTATAATCAGATAGTTGAACAGCATCAAGCCGCACAGAATTTCCCGTGCAGCCCAATATATTTGTATAGGTTGGACCCCTTGGCCCCGGGTTAACTGTAATGGTGGTAACGTTTGATGCGATCCGGCATTTGAGTGATGAAAAATTTGCACGTTCCGCTATCGCAACCCTGTATTGATACCGCCCCGCGGCCGTGGCTGTTCGCGTATAGGTCAACCCCTGTTCACCCGCAATATCGATCCAGTTTTTACCCGTGTCCCTACTCACCTGCCACTGCAGCACCGGATCAATAAATCCGCCTGAATAGCTGGCAGTGAAAACAAGATTTTTCTGATCATTCTCACATACATCAAGATAAGGTGCGGGATCAGTTGCGATGTATGCGGATACCTGAGGACCACAGGGTCGGAAAGTGATATCATCCAGCATAAGGTCATTGCCGCATCCGCCCCGGCTGTTATTGGTAATACGAAGCACTACGGTACCTGCACCTGAGGGTGTTGTAAAAAATGTTCCAAACTGACGCCAGGTTTTTTCACTCGTTGGTGCAATATCTCCTGAATTAAATTGCTGCAGCACCACACCTGTGATGGTCTCAATTTTAAATGTAAGGTTGGGACGAATGCCCACGCCTCCGCAGGATGTGGGTCTTAGTACATTCGCCGCCCAGGCCGCTAATTCATAAACGGTGTTCCCACAGAGTCCTGTTACCGTGTCCACAAAAAAATCGCTTGGCTCGAACGACGCATTGATAACCATGAAACGTCCGCCAACATCGCCAGTATGATCACCTGCCAGTAAATGCCAGGTGTTGTTAAAACAACCAAAAGACAAATTGGTTATCCCGTATTCCCCGTCGTTTGGGCAACCATTGGCATAGCGAAGATTGGTTACACCCGCTTTCAGCGGACCTCTGGGTGTATTATCATTTCCAAAACTGATATTGACCACCGGGTCCCCCAGGCTGCCTGTACATAACTGTGCAGAACCAATGCCTGAAAACAGTATGAGAAACAAAAAAAGAAAACAGGTTTTTTTCATGACGGGTCATACACTGGTAGCAATTGATTTAACCTGGCCACAGACTATTGCTAAAAATACGCATAAAAGCTCCCCTGCCTGTAAAGTGGGCGTTAATATATTTTGCAAAAAATAACAGCTGTTCGTGAAAACAGCTG
>JANPIE010000186.1:0-14916 GCA_031424835.1 Chitinophagaceae bacterium | reverse complement strand
ACAAACCAACATAGCTACTAAAGCGATCAACTGGTAACTCCAATGTTTTTTCTTCAATTGTTGCATCGTTAAACTGATTTTTTAATTGAGTAATGAGCAGAAAGTCTTTTTGGTAGTACCGAGACACAAATGTAGACCCTGCACCCCAGAATGAGCGTTAAACAGATGTTACCGGATGAGCTTTAACAACCATGAAAAATGAAACTGTTAAAAAATTCTAATATAAAGTTTTATACTACTTATTAGAAGCTGACTATCAGTTAAATGATTTTTGTAAATGTTAAAAAGGGTTTCCCTTACTTTTTCTGGCATGAGAAGAAAAAAGGATGCCGGAAATAATATATCATCACATTGAGCGCTACAGGATAACGCCTGACTACCATAGCAGGTAATTTGATGGATGGGAATATCGGATCGCAGGCAAAAAAAAGTTTTGAAGCCTGGCAGTTCCTGCTACTGCCGGAGCAGGGGTACAAACTACCTGGTTCATAAGGTGCAATAGTGGTAATAGTTATCTATAGCGAGCAAACCGCAGGTAGAAATACCTATATAATATTCACAAAGCAAGTTTTCACGCCGGCAACATTTATATTCGCAGCATGCAAGAATATTTGAAGGGATTGAATGCGCCGCAACTGGAAGCGGCCACGCATATCAATGGCCCGTTGATGATTATAGCCGGTGCCGGCAGCGGAAAAACCAAAGTACTTACCACCCGCATAGCACACCTGATGGCCAATGGCGTGGATTCGTTCAATATTCTCGCACTTACCTTTACCAATAAGGCAGCAGCGGAAATGAAAGAGCGGGTAGAAAAAATCCTGCACAGCACCGAGGCCCGCAACCTCTATATCGGAACATTTCACAGCGTATTCGCACGGGTATTGAGAGCTGAGGCACATCGCATAGGTTATCCCAACAACTTTACGATCTATGATACGGATGACAGCCGTTCGGTACTCAAAACCGTGATCAATGAACTGAACCTGGATGACAAACATTACAAACCCAGCGTAGTACATAACCGCATCTCCTCTGCCAAGAATGCGCTGGTTGGTCCGGCCGAGTATGCTCTTGATCATTATATACAACAGGAAGATGCTAGGGCCAACCGGCCCGCTATTGCGCAGGTGTATGCAGCTTATGCGGCCCGCTGCTTCAAGAACGGCGCCATGGATTTTGATGACCTGCTACTGAAAATGTATGAGCTGCTGAAAGATTTTCCGGAGGCTTTACACAAATACCAGCACAAGTTCAAATACATATTAATAGATGAGTACCAGGATACCAACCCGGTGCAGTACCAGATCACCAAATTGCTTGCAGCGGTTCATGAGAATATCTGCGTAGTAGGCGATGATGCGCAAAGTATTTACAGTTTTCGCGGGGCCACTATTGAAAACATCCTGCAGTTTGAAAAAGACTATGACGATGTAAAAGTGATCAAACTGGAACAAAACTACCGCAGCAGCCAGAATATACTCAACGTTGCCAATGAAATTATTGGTAACAACAAAGGGCAGATACAGAAAAACCTATGGACCGAAAACAGTGTGGGTGAAAAGATAAGCCTGGTGCGTACGATGACGGACAATGATGAGGGAAAATTTGTTTCCGATACGATACAGGAACAGAAATTACGCAACCATTATTATAACCGCGATTTTGCCATTTTGTACAGGACCAATGCGCAGAGCCGCTCTTTTGAAGAGAGCCTGCGCCGCATGGGCATACCTTACCGCATTTATGGCGGCATCAGCTTCTACCAGCGAAAGGAAATCAAGGATTTTTTAGCCTACCTGCGCGTAATCGTCAATACCCGGGATGATGAGGCGCTCAAACGCATCATCAACTACCCGGCCCGTGGCATTGGAAAAACCACCATGGAAAAAACAGCGATCTATGCAAACGAACGGAATATTTCCCTTTTCGATGTATTGACACGCGCAGCAGAATTTGGCTTCAAAGCCGGCACACTGGAAACACTGCAGAACTTCGTAACCATGATCCGGTATTTCCAGAGCATGCTTACCGATAAGAATGCATACGATGTAGCGATACAGGTGGGTAAGCATACCAACCTTGTGAAGGAACTTTTTAGTGATAAAACAACGGAAGGACTGGCCCGATATGAGAACATCCAGGAATTATTGAACTCTATAAAGGAATGGACTGAAAGCCCGTCTAATGAATACGGTGAACTGGGTGATAAAACCATGGGAGGCTACCTGCAGCAGATCACTTTGCTAACGGATGCCGACGACGAAAAAGAAAATGCCGACTCGGTAAAACTGATGACCATACACGCCGCCAAGGGGCTTGAGTTTTCCTGTGTATTTGTAGGAGGCCTTGAAGAAACGCTTTTCCCCAATGCAATGAGCATAAACACGCGTGAAGAACTGGAAGAAGAGAGACGGTTATTTTATGTGGCAGTTACACGCGCCAAACAACGGCTATGGCTGAGTTATGCAAATGCGCGTTACCGCTTTGGCCAACTGGTGCAAAATGATCCCAGCCGGTTTATTGATGAAATGCCGGAGCAGTACATAGACAAAAGCTATGCAGGGGGCGGGGCAAGAAATAACTCGGGTACTGAATGGGGCAGCGCCTTTGAAAGGATGAACCGCGGCGTGGGTTATGGTGAGACGGCTGCCGCTGAAAAAAGATACGGCCCCCCTCCCGCTAAGAAAAACGCCAAACCCGAATACCTTCCCATCATACCTCCCTCCACCAAAGTGGTGGAACACAAAGCCAGTGCCGACTTCGTAGCCTGTGCCACGCATGAACTCGAGGCGGGTCAACAGGTGGAACACCAGAAATTCGGCTTCGGTACCATTCAGTCAATTGAAGGCTCCGCGCATAACCCTGTTGCCACCATCCATTTTAAATTAAATGGCGAAAAGAAAATCATGCTCAACTATGCCAAGCTAATGATCGTCAGAAGCAGTTGATCAGTTGAAAGGTTAAACGGTAAAATAGCTACGATTAACCTTTCAACTATGCAACCACCTGCTGCTTGCTAATAATACATTTTGGTAACCTCCACAACATCCGGAAAGCCGGGAAATTGATGCGTTGCTTTTCGCGTTACCGGTCTGCCTTTGCTGTCATAGGTGTATTCATTAATAACTTCACCCATCTTTGTACCCAGGTCATCATAATAAACTTCCTTTAAAGGATTGTTCACCGGGAAAAGATCAGCGGGCAGGTATGGATAATTTTCAAACTGCTTAAGAATATTGGGCGAAGTATCATACAATGGATAATGAATCTCTTCAGATTTTTTCCAGTACCCATTAACAAACTGGTATATCTCCATCCTGGAAACATTACCATTTGAATGATAGGCATACACACTGCGCATATAAGGCCTGGGACCAACGCTGCTTACCAGGTATTCTGTTTTTTCCGTGATTCGGTTATGGGTATAGGAAAATTCAACCTGGTACTTCAATACACCTGCCGCGGTATGGGTTTCTACTTTAGTGAGCAAGGGCCCGTTATAGATATACTTCCACTTGCCGCCGAAACCTACTTCGCTCAGCTTTCCGCCGGAGTATGAAAAATTATATCCCTGCAACAAAGATCCGTCTGCCAGCTTATGCAAGACGGTTGAAAGATTGCCATTTGCATCGTAGCTGGCTTCAACAAGGTTATCGTCGAATTCAATTTTGCTGATTTTTGAAGGCTGTACAGTGCCGGGTGGTGGAGTAACAGGAGTGTCTACAGTCTTTGAACAGGCAACAGTTAATAGCAACAGTAATGCCGGTATCGCTCTGGTAAATTGCTTAGGTTTCATTGTATATAATTAATTAGGCTGCAAATATCTTTTTGCAATCCCTGCCCGGCAATCGCACAAATATGTGTGTATGATAAAAGGAAAATAAGAGGTAGGAATGGCGATGAGAAGTGAATACTGAATAAAGGATTAGGTAGAATATAGTCTCAATTACATCTGCAATACCCGCTACCGATTTTTTGTATACCCGCGCAGAACCATTATTGGCTGCCCCCAAATGTCTTAATGCCTCCGTGTAGCTCTGTGTATTCTGTGGCTCTGTGGTGCAGCCTTCCCACCAATAGTAAAGCGAAGGCTTCACCACAGCCACGGAGCGCACGGAATTACGCAGAGTGATCTACATGCTAATCTGGGTGCGGCTTTGCGTGCATTCTACCTAATCCTTTATTGAATATGAAACAGGGAATTTTGAATGCTGAAAGAGCCGTGATTTTTATGAAGGGAAGATTTTTTTGTTTTGAAATAGGACCAAAAATTGAAAACAGTTTTGCGATTTAGGGACAGATCATTTTGTTAAAAAACTGCTAACGTTAGTAAGCAAGAAATTTATTTTTGCCAGCGTTTTTTTCCGTTTGGCACAGTGTTTGGATAATTCCTGTCAGAAAAAATCCATTGTCAAACCTTAAACACCATTCTATGAAAATGCTCATCAGAACAGCCATGACTGTGTCCGCTGCAATGCTTGTGTACACATCACAGGCGCAGGGACTAGGCATCAAATCAGCCACCAGCGCATCCGCAAATGCTACACTGAATGCTACCAAGGCAACCAATGCGGCGGTGAATGCCACCGGTAAAGTTGCCGCCACAACCAATGCTGCGGTAAAAGCAACCGGCAGCGCAGTTAAACAAACCAGTTCTGCCACATTGCAGGCAGGACAAAAAGTCGCCAGCAGTACCAAAGTAAATGCGGGTGCGGACGCATCAGTAAAGGCAGGCACGCATGCCGGCGCGGCGCATGATGAAAACGCTGCCAGCGCTGGTTCCCGCTCCCAGGCAGATGTACGTGCCAATGTAAATGAGAACGCCTCTGGTACAGCCAAAACCGCCGTAAGCGAAGGTGGTAATGCAGTAGCGGAAAAAGCAAAAGCTAATAAAGAAAGAACCAAAGAAGCCGCTGCACAAACAGAAGGAAAAGCCAAAGCAGCCGCAAAAGCAGCTACGCCTTCCGTGAAAGCAGAAGGGGAAGTAAAAGCAAAAGGCGCTGTGAAAGCAGGAAATTAATTTAGCCTTCAGGCTACCGCACACCGGCTACTGGCAACCTTTGCGGTTGCTGGTTGCCGGTAACCGGTTGCATGCATTATTAACTGATAACGTCTTGTGCTATTGAAACGGAAAGGAATTGGTTTTTTTAACCGATAAATAATGTGGTGACGGCCTGTTCCACGAATAATTTCTACTCAGTGCCTGTGGGACGGACCTCTTTGGGTTCGGTGTCCAGCGAAGGGCAGACAAATCAGATCATGCGAAGCAGATCTGATCAGAGCCCAAAGCAGTCCCGGCTTGGCCGGGATAACAGGCACGGGGCCCAGCGGCCACAAGCGTCAAATGATCTCGAACGTCGGGTAATGGATATGAATAGGACAACACGTTAACTGATAACGAGAATAAAAAAAAGGTTATGAAAAAGTTCATCGGCAGTTTGCTATTTTTTGCAGGCATCTTCCTGCCTTTACTTGTATCTGCGCAGGAAAACAGTTCGTCATCACAAAAAAATGAATTCAGTGCGGCCGTAAACTACCAATCCGCGTTGCATTATTTTGGTCGCACAGACAGTCTCAGGAGCAGCGGTTTATTTCCCTCGATTGGCTTCCAGTCAAAGACCGGGTTGTACGCGCAGGGAAATTTTATCTTTATACAAAACAAACAGCTTCCCACCACCTATACGGGAACCACGATAGAAGCGGGTTACCGTTTTCCCCAGTCTGACCGGTTCAATGGAAATCTTTTTTACAGCCAGTTCCTCTACCGTGACCAGAGTACGCTTGTTCAGTCAGCGCTGAAATCTCAAACCGGTCTCAATCTTAGTTATGCCACACCTATTGTAACTTTTAACGGAGGCGCTGATGTGAAGTTCAGCAACCAGACTGATATCGGTGCTACATTCGGTATTGATCACCTGTTTATTTTCAAAGGGGAGAACCGTACAGCATTTGCCATAGATCCGTCTGTGTATGTTTACGCGGGTACGCAAAAATTTACCAATACCTACCTGGAAAAAAAGACTGTACTGGGCATTCCCATTTCACAGCAAACCACCAGGCAGGTAACACAGTTCAATGTGCTCTCCTATGAATTGTCCGTACCGTTGGTATTTGTTGCCGGAAAGTTCAACGCGTCTATAACACCCGCTTACGTGATACCGCAAAACCTTGTAACCATTGCAGGCCGCCCCGACTTGTCGGAGCGTGGAAAAAATATGTTCTATGCTACACTTAGTGCAGGTATAAGATTGTAATTGTTCGTATAGGGATAACACTTGTGCTGGTAAATTCCTTCACCCTGTTCGTTATAGGATTACGTTGATTAGACGCAAGGCCTCAACCTATATCCATTATTCCCTGGGCGATAACTCTGTGCAGCTCCGTGCTTTCTGCGTCTCTGTGGTGAAGCCGTCGCACCATGATCGAATTCAAGGCTTCACCACAAAGACACGGATTACACAGAGATCCACGGAGCCATGTTTCGACCCTGAACATACCGGCTATTGCATGGAAGATCCGGCTTTACGAAACGTAATTGCGCGTATTCTACCGAATCCTATGTCCGTTATTCATTATCTACTCCCACTTCAATGTCTGCAGTATTACCTGCCATTGCATGTTCCGGTAGATCCATACACGGAGATAGTTGTTCAGCCTTGTTCCATTGGTTACGTTGCCGTATATAAAAGCAAAATCCCTTGCCGCGGAAATCTCACCTTTTTGTGGGGTAAGTACCATACCAGCCGGTATTTTCTGCAAACGCTCCGCAATTTGCAGCATGCCCGTGGCAGGTAACTGGCCGTCTGTATTTAACCAGCTATCTGTAGAAATAAAAGGCATCCATGCACCAATATTCTTTCCCTGTATCGCTGCATTGAATTTTTTGTCCAGCAGCAGCAAATCATCGATGCTGGTTTCGGCGTTTCTGGGCTTTTGTAAAACAATCTCTTTAACCTGCTGCACGGGTGTTACGCTATGATTAGAAGAACTGCCCAGGTCGGCGAGGTTTTTCCATTCGCCCTGCCGGTTGATGCGCCAGACAGAACAAAACGTGCCGCGGCCAACAGGTGTGTCCTGCGCCGTTTTCAACCTGAATTCGAAGGGCCCGGTTGTAGCGCCCATATCGCCGGAGGCGCTGATTACGGCAAAAGCAGGTTCCCAACTAAGAATACCTGCGCTGTTAGGCTGCCTGCGGTAACTATCCAGCGCATTCACCGCGTTACCTTGCCTGAAAATAACACCTGCGCTATCCATATAAGCAAGGAACCCCTCTTTAATGGAATGCGTTGCGGTAAACCAGGCAAATTGTTTTTCGGCATTGATTAAACCTTTCATGCCTTTCTGCGCCGCGGAGCTGCAGGCGAAACAAAGAAAACCAAGGGCAGGAAGTATGCAGGACATCCGCTTCATAACAGGTATTGTCGGTGTAATATGGCAATTTCCCTTAGAAAAACCGCGCCTTACGCCTATGCGCCTGGTTCGGCGCAAAGACGTAAGGCGCTGGTCCATTTATCGCTATAGAATATGTCCTATCGAAATATCATCATATGCTTCTTCACCTGATATCAAAAGCAGGATGGTAAAGAAATGGTCCATGACTTGTAAAAACTTCTTTTCCATTGGTGTTTGCTTATGCCAATTTTAATTCATCGCGGCCTTTTATTCTGGCGCGGATTTCGTTTGCGCCGGCAATGTTCTTGCTCCAAAGGAACTCGTGGCCTTCGGTTGACGCTTTTGTTTCAGCCACATGGATGGTATTAGCTGCTTTCTCGCTTGCCATGATCGCCAGTAACAACGATGTGGTAATGTATTTCCCTTTCATGTCTGTTTTTTTTGATTGTGATTTGATACTGCAAAAATGCACCATCCTGGTATCATACACAATCACACATTCGTGTGAAATCCTTTACCATTACAGATTTCAAAGGTATTGGATAAACAGAGCCTGCTGTTGCCATTCATCGTTTTGATCTCCCGTCTATCATCAATTAAGATCGCCCGGGTGTATGAAGACAAGTGAATCCGCAACAAACGCTGCTGCGAACCATCACATAAATGTGTGGTTTCCCCTTTTCTTGGCGTTTTGTTTTTAGATTTGAGTATTCTAAACTGCTCATGAGGAAAGTACTTATCCTTATTGCCGGGTTATTGTTTTCAGGCCCCGCCCTGTTTGCGCAGCAGGGCTTTACATTCAACCGCATCAGTACGGAAGACGGTATTGGCCTTGCATCTAACGTGGTCTATAGCACCTACCAGGATGCGAAAGGGTTTATATGGGTGGGTACGGCCAACGGACTGCAACGCTTTGATGGCAGCAAATTCATTCAATACAGTTCTGAAAATGAAAGTTTTGCTTCCCTGCCTGTATCGGACCTGATGCAGATTCTACCCGCAGACAGCAACTCTCTCTGGCTATCATTTCCCAACAAACGGGAGTTCGGAATTTTCAACCGCTCTACGTTTCAGTATACCGTGGTTCCCATTAAACCGGAGCGCGCCATTCTGCCGGGAGCTTCTTTCCGATTATGGAAGGACAGCAAGGGAGAAGTTTTTCTTACCATTCTCAATTATGGCATTCTTCACTATAATCAACGCAGCCAGTCTTTTGTAGACGATAATGTTTTCCAGTTTCCCAAAGGATGGACACCCACACTGGGGCATTTTGAAGATACCGTTACCCATAAATACTGGTTCCCATGCTTTAACAACGGCCTGGCCTACTATGATCCTGCCACCGGGCACCTGTATACCAATAAATACAACCCGCAGAAAGTTAAACTGATCGAAAACAGGAAAGCGGCCGCTGGCACTTCTGAAATTTTTATCGACAGCAAACGAAGGTTTTGGGTTTTTACCTGGCTGGATGCGCACAGGAAATATTGTTTTGACTCCACCGGCAAAGAAATCAATGACACCGCTGGTCTTAACTACAATCCCAACTATGCTGAGCTGCGGAATTTTTATGAAACGCGTAATGGTGTATTATTCATGTATGGCATGAACGCTCTATACAATTATGATAAGGACGAACAACGCTTCTTTTTTTATGAGCATGGGGCGGGAAGTCCAACAGGTATTCAGTTCCAGAGTGTTTACCAGGTAATGGAGGACCATGATGGCAGTATCTGGGTGGCTACAGACAATGGATTGTATTTTACTTCTCCCGGAAGTGGAACCACGGGCGTGATAGACATGTTGTTTGACGAAGCAAATGGGGGTGTAGAATTTACAGATATACTGGAGCTACGAACGGGACAACTCTGGCTTAGTACCTGGGGCAGGGGCATTTTTACGCTGAAAAAAAATATGCGGCGATACGATGCCGGCATCTATGACAATATGCCCGGGTTTGATAAAGTTACCTGGACCATGTACAGGCAAACATGGTCCATGTACCAGCATACGGATGGAAAAATATGGATCGGATGCCAGGGGGGGCACTATATCATACATGACCCGGTGACCCGCAGCAGCCGTTTTCTTTCCGCACCGGAGCTGCGCCAGTCAACGATACCTTATATAACCGGCGACAAAAACGGTAATATCTGGTTAACCAATATGCGTGGCGACCTGGTAAAATATGATGGAAAAAAATTTACGGTGGTGCAGCAATTGGGGTCAGCCATCAGGAAGATACTAATCGACAATGAAGGACTGCTGTGGGTATCGCCCTTCAACAAAGGCTTGTATTGCCTAAGTGCGGATGGTTCAAAAATATTGCAGCATTATACAGCAGATGCGAAACAAAACCGGCTTTTCATGAATGCCGGTAACGACATCGAACAACTTAATGACAGTGTGATCGTATTTGGTGCGGGCGCGATGAACTTCATCAACAAGCGCACAAAAAAAGTGCATTGGCTAACGTTTACGGATGGCCTGCCCAGCAATACCATACAAAGGATCCGTGTAGACAGGGAGGGATATCTCTGGATGATCACCCTGAATGGACTGTGCAGGTATAATCCTTCCACCCGCAGGGTAACGCCCTACGGAAGAAAAGACGGCATCACTGTTGCTAACCGCACCAAGGAAGCGGACTATTTTACCAGTTCAGGAGACGTAATGTTTGTCGGTGCAAATGCCCTGCTCTATTTCCGCCCCTCCGTATTCCGAAACCGGCAGCCCCCTGATGTAACCATAACGGATTTTAAAATATTCAACACCTATCTGTCTGTGGATTCATTACAGACCCTACCCAAAGTGCAGTTGCAGAACGGGCAAAACTCGTTCAGCATTTATTTTGCCGCGCTTAGTTACCTGGAACGCGACAAGCTTACTTATTACTACCGGATGACCGGTGTTGACAAGGAATGGGTGAAAGCCGACCGCCAATGGTACATCAATTATTCGCTGATACCCCCGGGTAACTACACGTTCCAGGTTTTCTGCGAGGACATAGATGGCATGCGCTCGAAAAATGTTACGAGCATTCATATACATATAAAACCTCCATTCTGGCGCACTTACTGGTTTTTGAGCACCCTGTTGTTTTTGGTTGCTTTGGTTATTTATGTGTTTCATACTTTACGCGTAAACCGTTTACTGGCGGTAGAAAAATTACGCAACCGTGTGGCGCGTGACCTGCATGACGATATGGGAAGTACCCTAAGTACCATTAATATCCTGAGTTCCATGGCCAAGAGCCGTATGGGAACAGATCCTGTAAAAACAACAGAATACCTTGGTAAAATCAGTGATAACAGCCAGCGCATGATGGATGCCATGGATGATATCGTGTGGAGTATCAAGCCAAGCAATGACAGTATGCAGAAGATTGCAGCACGCATGCGCGAGTTTGCCACCAATGTACTTGAAGCAAAAGAAATTGAACTTGATTTCAGGGTGGATGAATCCGTTTTTGATATTACACTGAATATGGAAGCCAGAAGAGATTTCTTTTTGGTATTCAAGGAAGCAGTAAATAATGCGGCTAAATACTCAAAGGCAACCATGGTGGTGATACGCGTGGGGTTGCACAACAAGCGCCTGATACTGCTGGTAGAAGATAATGGCGCCGGTTTTGATACCGAAAAAGCGGACAACGGAAATGGACTGGGTAATATGCAAAAACGCGCGGATGCAATGAAGGGGAGATTACAATTTTTATCAAAGCCCGGCGAGGGCACGCACGTAACGTTGAATATACCGGTAAACTAAACGAATCAATTAAAAATGCAGGTGCCCATCAGTCGTTTTCTAAGTCAGAAGTTCCGGTTTTATACATTTGCCTGTATCACACTCCTGTTGTTGGTACATGGTTATAACCTCAATGAAACCTACCTCCAGCCATTTACTACCGTTAAGGAACCACTTACCTTCACTACTTTCTTCGAATATTTTGTAGCCAATGGCCTGCTGCGTTTTCGCATACCACTGCTGTTTATTATTTCAGGCTATATCTATTCCGCTCAGGACAGGCGCCCTTACGGCGAGCAGATCAAGAAAAGAGCGGCTACTTTACTGGTACCTTATCTTATCTGGAGCGCAATAGGCCTTGCGATTACCTACGCATGGCAACAGTTTCCCATAACGGCACGCGCGGTATTGGAATCACGGCTTGACCAGGTAGGCGATAACCGCCCTTATGCGGAAATTGGATGGGCCGGGGTATTGTTCCGCTGGCTTTGCGCGCCCATCTCTTTCCAGGTTTGGTTTATTCTGGCTCTTTTCCTGTACGACCTTATGTATCCATTTATCCGCTGGGCGATTCTTAGGTTTCCCATACCCTGGTTCATTTTTACATTCCTGGTCTGGGCCACTGAAATGAGTTTCTGGGTTATTGATGGGAGGGGCCTGTTCTTTTTTTCGGTGGGTATCTGGTTCCAGAAAATGAGCGTGAACCTTGAACAAAAGCCCAAATGGATCAGTATGTACATCTCCTGGCTTCTTTTTATTGGATTAAGTGTGATCAAGACCTTTATGGCGTTTGAACTTGACCCTGAAAGTCCAGTTACCTACTGGTTACTGAATATTCTTCACCAGGTGGCCGTAATATCCGGTATTGTGGCAGTTTGGTTTGGCGCCGACAGGGTGGTAAAATGGGGTATTCGCAAACAATGGTTCAACCAGATTTCGTCTTTTTCTTTTTTTATTTTCGGGTTACACGCGCCGCTGGCCATCTACCTTACCCGGCTGTTCTATATTTATTTGTATGATGTACCCAACTACCGGCTGCTTACCTATGTGGTTGTACCGGTAATCGTATTGTATTTCTGTATTGTAATGGCAGCGTTTCTGAAAAAACTGGCTCCTGGGTTTTACCGGTTAGCCACGGGTGGAAGAGGTTTCAGAAATCTTTAAACTATTTACGCTTAGCCCACCTGTTGATTCTGGAGAAAAAAGGGTGGATATCTGCTCTTGCTTCAAAGCGCCGCGTGTCTGCACCCTTGGGATGGTGAAGTAAACCGCAGATGCATAAAGTATTTTTGTATTCAGGGGAATCAACAGCGTTCGGGGTATGGCACCGGGAATATTCCTACCGGGTTGTATAAGGTAACAGCAAGGGGGATTTTGTTACAAAATCATTTAGCCCATTGTTGGCTGTTCTATAACATATTTATGCGGTTGCTGATTGCTGTGGATACCCCTACTTTTGTAACGGACAAACCCCTAATGAATGACAAAACTGTTGATTTACGAGGATAACCCCCAGCTACGTGAAGGACTGACCATGTTGATCAACGGCTCGGATGGTTTTGAGGTGCTTGCTGCTTTTAAAAATTGTAACAACATAATTGAAGAAGTAAACGCCTGGAACCCCGATGTGATTTTGATGGATATTGATATGCCGGGTATCAATGGCATTGAAGGGCTTAAACAACTGAGGCAGGTAAATACAGATGTAAAGATCCTGATGCTTACGGTTTTTGATGACAATAAGAATGTTTTCCAGGCCATCAGTAATGGGGCAAATGGGTATATTTTAAAGAAAACGCCTCCGGCCCGTTTACTTGAATACATCACGGAAGCACAATCGGGTGGCGCGCCAATGACCGCAAGCATTGCCACACAGGTTTTAAAAATGTTCTCGTCGATGAACAATGAAAAAGGTGAGGATTATCATTTATCTGACCGTGAAAAGCAGGTATTGCAACTGCTGGTAGAAGGCTACAGTTATAAAATGATCGCCAGCGAAATGTTCATCGCCATCGACACCGTTCGCAGCCATATCAAAAAGATTTATGAAAAGCTGCACGTGAACAGCAAAAGTGAAGCCGTGGCCAAAGCTTTTAAAGACAAACTCGTATAGGTTTTAGAGCAAGCAATCGATAGAGAAAAAAAGGCCGCAATTGCGGTCTTTTTTATTACCCGGGTGTATTATTCTTTTTTTTTGGGCGGATACAGTTTTTCAACATCAACGCCCTGCTTAATCAGTATGGTTTTCTGCAGGTGAAGAATGCGTTGCTCAAGATGAGAAAATTCTTCCCCATTTGTAAAGCCTTCCGTCATCATCTGTGTATAGATGTTGGTTAGTTTTGCCAGCTCTTCAACCAATTCCGGAACTGTATGGTTCTCCTCATCAGCCATCTTACTCTTTTTAATGTGTATATGCCACAAATAGTGTGCAAGTATTCGGTTCCCACATATTATACGTAGGATGCATACCGATCTGTGCGCCGCTCTTACTGGTATATTCCCTTTTATCCCAACCACATTCTTATGTGATTGCTATCGCTGCACTGCAGGGATATGTTTGCATTCCAATAAAAGCAAGCATCTATCATGGATCAGAAAAAGATCATATTAGTAACGGGAGCCACAGGTGCGCAGGGCGGCAGTGTTGCCCGGCACCTTTTGCAGGAAGGGAAATTCGCTGTTCGCTGTTTAACGCGTAACCCCGGCTCAGATAAGGCCACCGCCTTACAACAGGCCGGTGCAGAAATTGTGCAGGGCGACTTTGATGACTTCACATCATTATCACTGGCTATGTCCGGTGTATACGGCGTTTTTGGCGTTACCAACTTCTGGGAACATTTTGAACACGAATACCAGCAGGGAAAAAACCTGGTGCTCGCCGTTGTTGCCAACAAAGTGGATTATTTTATTTACAGCAGCCTGCCCGCCGCAGCTAAGATCAGCAAAGGGCGATTTGCGATTCCTCATTTTGATATCAAAGCCGATGTACAGGATTATGCTAAAACCCTGAAACCCGATAGCTCATTTGTGCATGTGGCAGGTTACTATGAAAACTTCAGTTCCTTCTGCCTGCCGCAGGAATCAGAAGATGGCAATTATTACCTGCAGCTACCCCAGGGCGATACCAAATATGCATCTGTTTCTGTAGACGATGTGGGAGGCGTGGTACGCACCATGTTTAACCATCCCGAAGTGTATAAAAAGCGCGTGGTGGGTATTGTTGGGGCTGATATGCATTGCGCAGAATATGCGGCCATCATGAGCGAAGTGCTGGATAAACCCATCTGCTACCAGCCGGTATCACAGGAATATTATGCCGCATTGGGTTTCCCCGGAGCCGACGAACTGGCGAATATGTATACGTACAACAGCCTGCATATTCCCAACCGCGAACTCGACCTGATAGAAAGTTATGGCCTCCATCCCAACATGCAGTCATTCACAAACTGGATGCGGGCAAACAAACATGTGTTCCAGCAGGCCTATGCTCAACAGGCAAAACTTGTGGGATAAACGATAGTCAACCATTCAATCAACAACAAAACATTCATTACCATGAACAAAAAAATCTTCACTCTTTTTATTATCACACTGATGGGTGCGATGATCTTTGTTGCCTGCAGCGATACGCCAGGCAGAAGCAAAAACATGACCGTATTACCTGATTCAGCCGCACTGGTTGCCCGGGGCGAATACCTGGTGAATACTACCGGTTGCGATGACTGTCATTCACCCAAGAAAATGGGACCTAACGGCCCCGAACTGATCGCTGAG
>JANPIE010000185.1:0-46271 GCA_031424835.1 Chitinophagaceae bacterium | reverse complement strand
CAGGGTCTACATTTGTGTCTCGGTACTACCAAAAAGACTTTCTGCTCATTACTCAATTAAAAAATCAGTTTAACGATGCAACAATTGAAGAAAAAACATTGGAGTTACCAGTTGATCGCTTTAGTAGCTATGTTGGTTTGTACGAGTTTTTCATTTACAGGACCCAATACAGCCGGCAATATTAAGGAGACCGTTATCAAAGCTGCCACCACCGTAGTAAACGCAAAATCAATCGTGTCAGAGAAAATGGGGTTGTATGATAGCCTTGATCTTGAAACAAAAGGTTTGTCACGCCAGGCTTTTGAATATGCCTTGGCTGGTTATAACCGTTTACTGAACGACGGTAAGATCCTGAAGCAAAATGTTCTTTCTATCCTGGATTTTTCAATGGCTTCCGGCAAAAAGAGGTTGTTCATTATCGATTTACAATCGGGTGAACTGGTTTTCAACACCTATGCCGCCCACGGACGCAATTCTGGTGCAGCAATGGCAACGCAGTTTTCAAATGAACACAACAGCTTTAAAAGCAGCCTTGGTTTTTATGTAACCGGTGAAACCTACAATGGTAAGCATGGAGAGTCATTGCGTTTGCTGGGTACGGAAAAAGGATTCAATGATAATGCGCTTGACAGGGGCATTGTTATACACAGCGCCGCTTATGTAGGTGAGAACGTGGTAGCTGGTCAGGGTTATATCGGCCGCAGCCAGGGTTGCCCGGCACTGCCTGAAAACGTTTCAAAAGAAGTAATTTCTACCATTAAAAACGGAAGCTGTCTTTTCCTGTACAGCCCCGATAAAAATTACACTACAAAATCGAAGCTCCTGAACGAGAATATTTAATACCGATTACCCCTTACACAAAAACAGCCCGATAATACCGGGCTGTTTTTTGTTGCTGTATATGGGGAGGTTTATTATCAGTTGCTGAACATTTTGCTCGCAACCACTTCATCATTTCCGTAAATGTCTTCGCGGAAATTGAGTTTCTTGTCTTCATCAATCCATGCTGTATAGTAAGTGATGATTACGGGCACTTTGTTTTTCAGTTTTACCGTTTTTTCATTTCCACTGTTCATCGCCTCCTGGATCTTTTCGGGTGTCCATTCAGAAGAATTCTCCAAGAGGTAATTTGCCATCCATACGGGATCACTGAGCCTTATGCAACCATGGCTATAAGCGCGCTGGTCTTTTTCAAACAGGTCCTTTGCAGGGGTATCATGAAAATAAATATTGAAACTGTTGGGGAAAAGGAATTTTACCTGGCCCAATGAATTGCCCGGACCGGGACGCTGGCGTATGCTGGGTAACCCGCCGCCGCTGCTTGTGATCTCCATATTTTTCTGCTCCAGGTATCCGCCGTTTTTCTGCATCGCAGGCAGTATCTCGCTTTTTACAATGCTGGGTGGAATGTTCCAGTAAGGACTGAACACAACGTATTCCAGGTCATCTGAGAACATTACGGTGGTATGTCCTTCTTTACCAACCACAACAGGCATGTGCTTTACGTGGTTATCGCCTTCGGTAACGTGTAAAGTAAATTCCGGAATATTCACCATGATCAGCTTTCCTTCTTTACGGGTGGGCATCCATCGCATGCGTTCCATGTTTACCAGTAACTGTCTTACCCGTTCAGATGCAGGCACATTCAGGCTTTTTACCAGTGCATTGCTGATTTTACCGTCAGGTGTAATGCCATGGGTAGCCTGGTATGATTTAATGGCTTCTTCCAATTCGGGGGTGAAGGTGGCTGTTGTGTCCTGCGCGGTAAATTCTCCACTGGCCCTGAGCCTGTTTTTATAAAACCGGAGTTCGGGGAAATTTTTCCCCAGCACATATTTGGTTTTTGATTTAAAAACGGGCACGGTATCCCAGTTACCTTTCCTGGCAATGTCTACATAGGTTTTAAGCTGGTCGCGCAAAACGCTGTAAAAGGGATTGATAGCCGCAAATTTTTGCGCATCGGCCGGTTTCCGTACCAGTATAGAATCCGCCAGTTCAAAAAGGGATTGCTTCTTAATTGGTACGAACGTTTCCAGGTCGCGTGCGTTGATGTTATCGTCTTTATATGCCTCGAAGATGAACTGTACAAAGCGTTTGGTTAGCAGGAGTTCAATATTGAGGATGGAGGGATCGTCAGGGCTGATGGTACTTTCACGTAACAATAAGGCATCCAGTTTTTTGTCAAGTTCCTTGTTAACACTATCGGTAGCGTAATGGTAAAGGCTGCGGAAACCCAGAGCCTGCTCAGTTAGTCCCTTGGAATCAAACCAGGCAAACTGGAAATTGCGCACGTTGTAGAAGTCGCGCATGTTGGAAGAAATACTATCATCCAGCGATTTGGACGTCACAAACTTCTCAAATGTGAGGCTATCCAGAAAAAGGTCATTATAGGCATTGGCCTTGGTTACTGACCGGTCACGGATTGACACGCCTTCTTCATTTTGGGGATTGGCCCTCGACCAAATCCTTCTGCCCTTGCTTTTGCAACTTGTGCAGAGCACCAGGGAGATCATCGCAACATATACTATTCGCTTTATCATGCCTCAGAAATACAAAAGCTGTGCCTTCCGTAAAAGGCCTGGGTCGAGTACACAATGCCAAGTAGAATGAGCAAAAAAACGCTGACTCTTTGGTGCAGGCGGTTCCCGCAAAGCGCCCGAACGCAGTATCTTTATCCGGTGCAGCATATCGAATTCATCCATACCGACCATTTTGAGTGCAGGTACCATCGGGTGCCAGCTCCCGCGCCGCTATCACTGTTTATTGATTTTTTCTGGGAAACGGATTTTGATACCCTCTGGAACAAATACCCTGAGGGGTTTTCTGACATACTCTTTCCAAATATCGGCTATACATATTTGCTGAACCTGGGTACTCCATTTGTTATGCAGGTAGGCGAAAAAAAATTTCCCATGCGCTCTGATGGCTTTCTGCCAAGGCACAAAGCACTGGAATGTTACCACAAACCGGGTAACCACCTGTTCGGGATCAAGTTTAAAACATCGCCCATTATTTTTGAGAAAAAAGTAAATTTTTCTGAATACCGTGATGCCATTTTCCCTTTAAGCTACCTGGTAGATGCGGGAGTGATCAAGGAAGTAAAATCCGCGCGGGTTTTTGGGGATCGGGTACATATATTGTCGCAGTATTTTACACAACTGGTGAAACAGTTTTCCGGTTCTCTTCAACCCATACGGATCGTTACAGAAATATTAGCAGATTGTCATAGAAAAAACAGCTTTTCGCCTTCTATTGAAAAACTCGCGCAGCAGTACGGCATCTCCACCCGTACGCTTCAGCGTTATTTTGAAACCAATACCAGCATCAGCACCAAGCAGGCATTGCAGATCATGCGCATACGAAAGGCAACGGAACACCTGGTGAACTCCCCTGCAGATTTTCATTTCTCCTTATACGATTATTACGACCATAGTCATTTTTACAAACACCTTAAACAGTTTCTACAAAAAAGCACACTCCAGAAATTGCAGCCGCATATTCCTTTATTGGCGGCATTGCATAAGCAGTAGAGAGGATTTTGGATTGGTGATTTTGGATTGTTTTATCTGAAAACAAATTTTAAAATCTCTTAGTTTCCGGCGCGCTGTCTTTCTTCTTCGGAGGCGGTAGTTCTTCTTCTTGCGGCCTGTACCGTGTTTTTTCCAAATCGATAACTGAAGCTAAGGTTGGCCACACGGGTTTCACGGTAGGCCCGCCATTTTTCAATGTAATTATTATAGGTGATCACTGCTTTCGGCAGGTTTGTCCAGAACATGTCAGTGATGTTGAAACGCACGGTGCCCTGTCCTTTCAAAATTGTTTTCTGGATGCCGGCGGCTAACCCCCACAGCGGATCCAGCACCATAAAACCGTATTGTCCACCGGTACTAACATTTCCATTGAGTTCTGCTATCCATCCCTTGCCAAGCGTGAAGGTATTGTTGACTCGATAGTCAAATGCAGGCCTGCCATTGTTCAACCTGGTGTCGCCAAGGGTACCGTTGAATTTATTGTAATACAGGTTCGCATTGTTTATCATGTTCCATTGTTTACTGATACGTAACGGTGCCGAAACGGTTAATCCATAGTATTCTGAAGTACTCAGGTTGATAGGGATCTGTACCGTCACATTGTCGTCCTGCGGAATAGCAGGGAATACATCTTTAAACCTGGCGATGGCTACGTTCTGGCTATTGGTTGTATGACTATAACCGAATGTAAAATTGATCCCTTTCACCGTATAATTCAGTTCATACGACCAGGTGAATTGGGGTAATAATGATGGACTGCCGGTAGAATAAGTAGTTACATCTATCAGGAACAGGAACGGGTTGAGTTGCGAATATCCGGGACGGTCTATTCTCCGGCTTACCGAAACACCCAATGTCTGGTCTTCTTTGATTTTGTAATTGAAGTAGGCACTGGGGAACAATTGCAGGTAGCTTGAATCAAAATACCGGTTGCCTTTTACCTGGTGGGTTTTCAGGTGTGTATGTTCGCCACGCAAACCTAACTGGAAATTAAATTTCTTGTACTCTTTGCTGAAATTAAAGTAACCCGCGTTGTTATACTCCTCGTAGAAGAAGCGGTTGGTCTTGTTCACATCGTCTAATGGTGTACCGTTACTCACATCAAAGAACTTCGCATCATTGTCTGAGGAAACATAACTGGTTTTCGCACCCGTCTCGAACCTTGCCCCGTTTTTCATTGGGTTGGTAAAATCAATTTTTGCTGTTTTAAGGGTGAGTTTTCCTTTCTGGTCGCCATTGAGTGTATAGGAAGGCTGCTGCTGGCTACCATTGAGTTTGTAGTACTGGGTAGCCGTAGACGATAAGGAAGCTGAGTGGTATTCGCCATAGTCTGCGTCAGCAGTTAATTCCTGCCCGGTTGTATTAAATGCGTGTTTGAAATTGATATTGGCTATGGTGTTTTGATTATCGGCGTTGTTGATAGCCTGTGTCTGGAATGTAGAGGCCGATTGACGCTGCGCATCTACCACGATTGAATGGTTGTTGGTGCGTGTATCAAAATTGCTGTTGTTACGCGTGAGCACAAAGCCGATGATATTCTTCTTGTCGGGGAAAAAATCAGCACCGATCCTTATCGCATGGAAACCCGATGGTGTTTTCGTGTAGTTGTCTTTCAAATCGCCCCCGCTGTACAAAGTGTTGGTATAAAAATTCCGGTCGAGTATCAGGTGGTTCAGGTTCATCCGGTAAGAATAATTGTAATTGCCAAACAGGTTTATTTTTTTGTCGCGGTAATTGAAAGTGGTACCGGCATTGGCTTTGGGATATATACCCTGGCCGTAACCTGCTGTAATCGTGCCGTTGAATCCAAGCTTCTGGTCCTTTTTCATGCGGATATCGATGATGCCCGAGTTACCTGATGCATCATACCGCGCAGATGGATTGGTGATGATATCGATGCGTTCAATGGCATTTGAGGGAAGCCCGCGCAGGTAATTTGCCAGGTCCGCCCCGGTAAGCGGGGTGGGTTTGCCATCAATCATAATGATTACACCCTGCCTTCCGCGAAGTCCGATGGCATCATTCTGGTCCACCGATACACCCGGTGAGCGTTCCAGCACATCCATTGCAGAACTGCCCGCGCTCACGATGCTGTTTTCAACATTTACTACCAGCCGGTCGCTGAGTTTTTGGATAAAGGGTTTTCTGCCGGTTACCACCACTTCGTTTACCTGCGCAGGTGCCGCCTGCATTTCAATTGCGGGTAACTGAATGGTGGCCCGTGCTTCTGTAAGCGCAAAGGCGGAACTGTATTGTGTTTTAAAATTCACGTACGATACTTTAATCAGGTATTCGCCCATGCGTATGTTGTCAAATTCAGCCAGTCCCGATTTATCGCTGATCGCAACTTTGACAAGCGAAGAGTCTTTGCTTTTTAAAAGTTCTTTGGTGGCATTTTCTACGGCCTGCTTCTGTTCGCCGGTAATCATTACCGATATCCTGCCACGCGTCGTTTGTGCATTCACATTCAACAGCCCCAGCATACCGGCCATCATACAAAGAAATATTCGCCTCATAATTCGCTTCTTTACTCAATATTCTGTAAAACGATTTTATTCGTAGGTGATGTTTTTACGGAGCTTGTGATTGCTGTAGATGAAAGGGAAGCGGGCAAAAAAGTTGTGTCGGATTTTTACATAGTGTGTAAAGTCAACTCTTCGCTCATCATTTATTTGTGCATCTCATCAGGTAACTGGCGGGAGAAAAATACGGGCCATAACAGAAAGAAGGATTCTCAATGCCCTGAAAGAAAAAAAATCGTTCCGCGATACATTATTTGACGGAACTATACACCCCGGTATAATGCAGTACCATCCTGAACAGGTCCTCGGGTATAAACGGTTTAACGATGATATCATCCACGCCCATTCCGCGTACTCGGTCCTCTACCTCACGCGGAAGACTTGCCGTAAGGGCAACGATTGGTAACCTTACGCCGTTTTCGCGCATTTTTCGCGTAGCATCGTAGCCGTCCATTACGGGCATGTGCATATCCATCAGTACCAGCCGGTGTTTTTTTGTATCGATCATATTGAGTGCCTCCTGGCCGTTTACCGCCACATCTACCTGCGCGCCCCAGCGTTCCAGAAAGGTGCGGGCAACCAATATATTCACCTCGTTGTCTTCTACAAGTAAAACCGATTTTCCCTTAATCGGCATGCTTTCTTCACTGGGCATAGGATCGCTATCTTCTACCGTGTTTTCTGCCAACACAATTGCCTTGTTAAATGTCTGGGTGAAATAGAAAACAGAGCCTCTATCCGGCACACTATCCAGTAGTAAGGAAGAGCCCTGCAGTTCCAGAAGTTTTTTACTGATGGCCAGCCCAAGACCAGTGCCTCCAAAATTGCGCGAAGTGGAAGTATCCGCCTGCGTGAACTGGTCGAATATCATTTTCTGTTTTTCCTGTGCTATTCCAATGCCGGTATCTTCCACCCGCACCGTTAGTGTAATGGTGGTAGCCGTTTGCTGGTCCACTTTCAATTTCAGCAATACATATCCTTTGCGTGTAAATTTGATCGCATTGCTAGCGAGGTTGGTGATCACCTGGGTAATGCGTGTAGGGTCACCCACCACACGGCTGCGCAAGGCACTATCAATTTCCAGCCGTAACTCAATCCCTTTTTCTTCGGCCGCAGTGCGCAACCCGGAATATATATTCTTAACTACGCCTGCAAGGTCAATATCAATGGCTTCAAAATTTACTTTGCCCGCTTCTATCTTGTTATAGTCGAGGATATCATTTACAATAGATAATAAGTTGTTTGCTGAGAACAATAACACATTCAACTGGTCCTTTTGTTCTATGCGTGGGTTGTCCCGCAGTATGAGGTGCGTCATACCCAGTATGGAATTGAGCGGGGTGCGAATCTCGTGCGACATGGTAGAAAGAAAATCATTCTTGGCTTTCAATCCCTGCTCTGCTTCCTGTTTGGCCTGCTTTAATGCATAAGCGAACCGGAAAGAGAGGATGAGAGATTGCAGGAAGAAGAAACCGATATAACCCGCAAACAAAATTCCTTTCTGCGCCTTAACAATGCCAAAATACTGGAGGTTGATCACCACAAACACAATCAACACCACACCCGTGCTCAGTAATGCATAGCCCGCGCCAATGCGGCGGTTTCGCATAGCCCTGATGTAAATAAAGAATGCGTAACCGATTACGCCAAACATCACAACAAGAAAAGGATTGATCAGTAGTGTGAAAATGGAGGGCGGGGCAATCAGTACCACCCCACAAAGTGCCAGGCAAATGGCTACCTGTACCTGCATGATACGCTTATCGGATTCCTGCGGGTACAAGTGACGTGTATACAACGCGAAGAATACAATGCTGGTAAACAACGTAAGGTATTCGAGGTGCAAGGTAACCGTCCAGGGAATATCGGGAAAAAGCGTATGCAGTGTGTACATCCTGGCCCCTATGATGCGGTAACTGTAGGTCATCGCAAAAAGCGAAAAATAAAGGATCGATTTGTCGTGACGGCCAAACAGGAACAGTCCAAAGAAAAAAAGCCCGCCCATGAACAGGCAACCGGTCAAAACCAGGTCGAATGCTGCATCCGTATCCTTTTTATGAAAAATGGCTTCTTTATCACCCAGTAATATCTCTTTATAGGGACCTCCTTTTGAATGCCAGTAGTTTGCCACATGCAGCAACAGTTGCAGTGTATCCCCGGGGCTGGTAATTTCTTCTACCCTGTTTATCCATTTGGGCACCGCTTTTTCCCGGATACTGTCAGGGTTGCCGGCTGATGCAAATTCTTGACCGTTTACAAAAAGGCGGTAGCTCGCATAGGTATCCGGCAGTTCCAATGCCAGCTTATTTGTATGCTCTGGCAGGAGGATGGTAGCTGAATAACTGGCATAACCTGTGCTGGGTAGCAATAGCCCGTTTACCGTTGTTTGTTGCCAGAGTGCGGGAAAGGGCACATACGCCAATGGGCGGGTGATGCTGTCATTGGGGGCGATCAACTGGTTCCAGTAAAGGGCCCATTCTCCATTTAACGGAACAATTTCCTGTTGAAGGTCAACAGTCCTTAGGTCCATTACGCCCTTCTGAACGCGGGGCAAAGAAGATTGCTGTGCAATGAGGCCCGCACAAAACAAAAACAACGCAGGCACTAAACAAAAAAAATGGTATGGTCGTTTTGGTAGGGTCATGGGCCAGCAGCGATGGAGCAGATCAGTTCGCTAATGTAACGAAAAGCGCCCCGAAAAAATCTCTGAATCAATGTAAAGGGATCTCTACAAATTACATGGTTCACAGAAAAAAAATATATCTTGGTTTATACTCCTGTTTATGAGAACATTTTATTGTTTTGCCTGTAGCCTTATACTTTGCACCGCTTCTTACTCGCAAAGAACGGACAAACACCTGCAATCTCAGGTCGCTTCACTGATAAAAAATTTCCGGGGGGGAATTGGCGTCTATGTTCATGATCTGAAAAAGAACCGAATAGTTGCCATTAATGCCGACACTGTTTTTCCTTCGGCAAGCATGGTAAAGGTACCGATTCTTGCCGGTATCATGCAAAAGATCGAGCGTGGGGAGCTGAGCTATCACCAGCCGCTCACTTATAAAGACTCTCTTTTGTATGAGGGTGTGGATATACTGGGCTCCCTCAAAAACAATGAAAAAATAGAACTGAGTAAAGTGCTTATGCTCATGCTTACCATGAGTGATAATACAGCCAGCCTGTGGTTACAAACACTGGCGGGAACGGGTACGCGCATCAACGAAATAATGGATAGTCTTGGCTTGAAGGATACCAGGGTTAATAGCCGTACTCCTGGAAGGGAAGCTTCCCGAGCCCGGTATGGATGGGGCCAAACCACCCCGCGGGAGATGGCCCTGTTACTGGAGAAGATTGCAAACAAGGAAGTGATCAGTGAAACCGCGAGTGAAAAAATGCTGCGATTGCTGGGCAGAAATTACTGGGATGAGGAAGCGCTTTCGCAAATACCATCAGATGTATTTGTAGCCAGTAAAAGCGGTGCGGTAAATGGCAGCCGTAGTGAAGTACTATTCGTGAATGGAAAAAAATCAAGGTATGTATTCTGCATCTGCACCAAAGACATTGCCGATACCAGTTGGGAATCAACCAATGAAGCCTGGGTGCTTACCCGGCAATTGTCCAAACTATTGTGGAACTACTATAACTAACCGAAGAGGGATTATTGAACAATGAAAGAAACGGCGATAAAGCCCGGCCCCAATAGACTAAGAGCCATCGTTAGTGGTTCTGTTGGCAACCTGGTGGAATGGTATGACTGGTATGCCTATGCGGCCTTTTCCATTTATTTTGCCCCCGTATTTTTCCCCGGAAAGGACCCCACCGCCAACCTGCTGAACACAGCCGGCATTTTTGCCGTGGGATTTTTGATGCGGCCAATTGGCGGATGGCTGTTCGGCAGCCTTGCTGACAGAAAAGGCAGAAAATGGGCGATGACGCTTTCTGTACTGTTGATGTCGTTCGGCTCTTTAACCATCGCACTCACACCTTCCTACAATAGTATTGGCATTGCCGCTCCCATCCTGTTATTACTTGCCAGGTTATTGCAGGGTTTAAGTGTAGGGGGTGAATACGGCACCGCGGCCACTTACCTGAGTGAAATGGCCACCAGTAACCGGAGGGGGTTTTATTCAAGCTTTCAGTATGTAACCCTGATTGGCGGGCAACTGATTGCGGTAGGGATACAGTTACTGATGCAGAATGTTTTTTTCACAGCGGAACAGATGGGTAGCTGGGCCTGGCGCATACCGTTTTTTATTGGTGCATTGTTATCGATCACGGCTTTTTACCTGCGTCGCAATATGGATGAAACCGAAGCGTTCCGGCACATCAAAAAAACCGACGAGCGGAAAAAAGGATCGTTAAAAGAATTGATGCACCATCCCCGGGCCGTATTGACTGTTGCGGGCCTTACGCTGGGCGGTACCCTGGCGTTCTATACCTATACAACCTACATGCAGAAGTTTCTGGTGAATACGGTACACCTGCCTAAAGAACAGGCCACCCTGCTCAGCTTTTTTTCGTTGCTGATTTATGCGGCCATTCAGCCTTTGTTCGGACTGTTATCCGACCGTATCGGCCGCAGGCCCTTACTCATTTCATTTGGGATATTGGGAACGCTTTGCACGGTGCCTATTATGACAGGCATCGCTATCCAAAAAGATCCCGTAATCATTTTTCTCCTCATGATGGCAGCCCTGCTGATTGTTAGCGGGTACACCTCTATCAATGCCATCGTAAAAGCCGAAATGTTTCCTGCAGAGATACGTGCCCTCGGGGTTGGATTTCCCTATGCCATCACTGTAGCGCTTTTTGGCGGCACGGCAGAATATTTTGCTTTGTGGTTTAAGAATTCAGGCAATGAGAGCGGGTACTACTGGTATGCAACGGGTGGCATATTTATCTCCCTGATGGTGTATGTTTTTATGCGTGATACCCGTAAGAACTCATTGATTGAAAAAGAATCTGCGCGCTGAGCCTGTTTTTTAAGGAAGTTCAACGAACAGCCCTTCATTATTCATTCAGGAAAATAACTGGTAAACCAGGAAGCTCACCAGGTAGGCCAGTGCTGTCATGTAAATAAACTGGAACACGGGCCATTTCCAGGTACGGGTTTCGCGCTTTACTACGGCGAGTGTACTCATACACTGCATGGCCAGTACATAAAATACCATCAATGATAATGCGGCAGGCAGCGTATACACCTTAGATCCATCAGCATGCTTTGCAGTCTGCATTTTTTCGCGGAGGGAGCTGTTATCATCAGCTTCCACACTATACAGCGTTGCCATGGTTCCCACAAATACTTCCCGGGCGGCAAAAGACGTGATAAGGGCAATACCAATCTTCCAGTCGTAGCCGAGCGGAGTAATAGAAGGTTCAATAGCACGACCCAGTATTCCTGCATAAGAGTTTTGGAGTTTTTCTGCGGACAATTGTTTTTGCAGGGAATCTATCTGCTGCGGTTGCGGCGAAAGCGCTATCAGGTCGGCATACCTGTTCTCCACTTCCTGCATACGGTTGCCGGGGCCATACGAACTCAGGAACCAAAGCAACAGGCTGATGACCATAATCACTTTACCCGCATCAGTTACAAAGATTTTTGCTTTTTCCACCATGGTTATGGCCGCGTTCTTCCATCGGGGCGCCCGGTAGATGGGCAATTCAAGAATGAAAAAACTTTTTTCTTTTATATTGATGAAGAACTTCATTATATAACTCACCAGCAACGCCATAAAGGTTCCTAAGAAATAGAGTCCCATCATCACCAATCCCTGCAGGCTAAGAAAACCGAGATAATATTTATCCGCGATTACCAGCGAGATCAATATGGTATATACCGGCAGGCGTGCGCTGCAACTCATCAGTGGTGTAACCAGTATGGTGAGCAACCTTTCTTTTTTGTTCTCAATATTTCGGGCGCTCATGATTGCCGGTACTGCGCAGGCAAACCCGCTGATCATGGGCATCACACTTTTTCCGTTCAGGCCCACTTTGCGCATCAGTTTATCGCTGAGGAAACTGATACGCGCCATATAGCCCGTGTCTTCGAGCACGGTTATCAACCCGAATAGTATCATGATCTGCGGCACAAATACCAGTATGCCACTCAATCCTGCTACAAACCCGTTGATGATCAGGTCGCTCCACCAGGCGCTTGGCAGGCTGTGGTTAAGCCAGGTTGCGGCCTGCTGGAACATCCACTCAATTCCATCCATGGGAAATTTGGCGAGCCAGAATATGCTTTGGAACAAAAGAAAAAGTACTGCAAGCAATATCACATACCCCCATGTTTGGTGAAGGAGAAGGTCATCAAGACGGTCTGTAAACAGTTTTTTCTCGAGGGGTCCCGGCTCCACCACATGCTGTTGCATAATCTGGCGAATACGGGTGTAGCGCTGCATAATTTCTTCGGCCTGTGTTTTGGTAGGGTTGAACTGGTGTTCTTTCTCCAGTTTCCCAATCGCCACCTGTACCGATGTTTCCAGTGGAAAATGATCGTGGTTGATGAGGTAATGAATAGCAGCATAATCACTCATCTGCGGAAAAATCTGCTGGATGGCCTGTATTGGGGAAGGCGCCAGTTTTTTGGTGACCATGAATTCGCGGGTATGTATTCCCGGGTTCATCCTGGCTACCTGTGCCAGCACTTTTTTCAGCTCGGCAAGACCCTTGTTTTTCCTGGGGTTTACGGCTACTACGGGTATTCCCAATTCTGCCTCCAGTCCGCTGATATCGATCTGGATATCTTTCCTGGCAGCTATATCATTCATGGTGAGTGCCATCACCACCGGTATTTTCAGGTCGATGATCTGGCTGCAGAAAAGCAGGTTGCGTTTGAGGTTACTGGCATCGGCCACAAGCAGCACTACATCGGGGTGTAAGCCGGTATCAGCGCCCATCAGTACTTTGTAGGCCACCCATTCATCGGACCTGCGGGGGTATAAACTATAGGTGCCGGGCAGGTCAATCAATTCTGCGCTTACGGAACCTTCCAGCGTGGTATGCCCCATTTTTTTATCAACGGTAACGCCGGGGAAGTTGCCTACTTTCTGGTTCAATCCCGTTAATGCATTAAAAAGCGAACTTTTTCCGCTGTTGGGATTGCCCACTAATGCAATATGTAATACAGGTTTTGGCAAATGGAACAAATAGGGGCAAATGTAACAGCAAACAGGGGCCTGAGGTTACGAGATTGGGAACAGAATAACCTATGATTTTACAAAGCTATTACGCTATAGTAACCCGCACGGCTTATTTTTGCGTTTATAATTGAGATGTATGAAAAAGTTCCTGCTGGTATTGTTATTGATCCCCGCCCTCACGTATTCCCAGAGTAAACGAAAGCTAAGGCAAATGGAGGAGAGGGCCAACGCAGAACTGGTGGCCAACCTGAAAGCGCATGTGCAGTTCCTTGCAGACGATAAGCTCGAAGGCAGAAGGGCCGGCAGCAGGGGCGAAGAGCTGGCCATGAATTATATAGTTTCCCAGTATCAGCAAATAGGTATTACACCCAAAGGAACACAGGGGTATATCCAGCCTTTTGAGATCTATGAGGGCCGGCAGGTAGATGCCGTTACGGCACTAAAAGTAGATAACAGGCCACTGCGGCTTACCCAGGAATACATTCCACTGGCATTCAGTGCTGCTAAAAAAGTGATCGGCTCACCAGCCATCGCGCTGAATGAATCCGGCCAGCCCTGGTTTATGGATCTGAAAGACGTTCTGGAAGAAAACAGGAATAACCCGCACTTTGATGTGGAAGAAGCCATAAAAAAGCATGCGGAAAAAGTATCAGCAAAAGGCGCAACCGCTTTATTGGTTTACAATAGTTCCACGCTGGTAGACAACGTGCAATTCAATAAAAATGACAAAAGTGCTGCGGCAAAAATCCCCATTGTATTCATCACCAAAGCAGGGTATGATACATATTTCACTGACCATTCTGCTACGCTGCCCCTGGAGCTGAACATCAGTTTTTCAGAGAAGACGCGCAGGGCGCATAACGTGGTAGGGTTTATTGATAACCATGCGCCCACTACCGTTATCCTGGGTGCGCATTATGACCATCTTGGGTTTGGAGAAGATAAAAATGCGCTGGATACGGGCCGCATCATTCATAACGGCGCCGATGATAATGCCAGTGGTACCGCGGCGCTGATAGAATTGGCAAGGATGTTGAAAAAATCTGCTCCGGTAAATAATAACTACCTCATCGTAAATTTTTCGGGTGAAGAGCTTGGATTGTTTGGCAGCAAGTACTGGCTCGACCATCCCACGCAGGTAATCACACCCAATTATATGATCAATATGGATATGGTGGGAAGATATGATACAGCGCATAAACTCACCATCGGCGGGTATGGAACCTCGCCTGTATGGGGACAGGTTTTTGCGGCTGAAAAAAACAACCTGCTCATTAAATTCGACAGTACTGGCAGTGGTCCGAGTGACCATGCCAGTTTCTACCGCAAAGACATTCCGGTATTGTTCCTGTTCACGGGCAGCCACAGTGATTACCATAAAGCCACAGATGATTGGGATAAGATCAATTACGATGCGGAAAAAGATATCGTAAAGATGGTTTACCGTGTCATTGCTGCCACAGATAACAAAGGCAAGCTGGCTTTCACCAAAACAACGGAACCGCAAACGGGAAGAAGTACCTTCAATGTATCACTGGGTATTATGCCTGATTATGGATTTAGCGGCACGGGTGTTAGGGTTGATGGAATCAGCCCCGGTAAACTCGCAGAGAAGATAGGTCTTCAGGCAGGCGATGTATTGTTACAGCTCGGTGAGTATAAGTTTGCTGATGTATATGCCTATACATCTGTTTTAAGTAAATTCAGGAAAGGGGCGAAGACGCGTTTGCGCATAAAGAGAGGAGCGGAGGAAAAGGAGTACGATATAGAATTTTAGAAATCCTTTGTGTTAACTTTAGTGCCGTTGGCCCTGGTGATCAAGAATAATCACCCTACAGGCATAATACCAAGCTCATGAAACTGCGCCTGAATGTAGAAGAACTGAATGATGATTTCTTTGAAGACACGCGCCTGCTGGGCATTACGGCGCCAGTTAAAAATTACCAGTTCTGCCTGCAGTTGAATAATTTACTGGGCTACGATTTCAGGCTGAATGCTGATATTGAGATTCATCTTCGGAAAAAAGACCGCAGTTATTACTTTTCTGTTTACCAATCCAATGAGCCCAATAGTTTCCTGGTGCATTATATCTACCATAACCAGTTTGATGGCGAATACCTTTTACCCGAATTCAAGCACATGGATTTTTTATGGCTTATGAAAGGTGACCTGGTGGATAATGAAAAATGCGAATGGGTAAAGCAGGCCGTACGAAATATCAATGGTGTGCAGTTGGTAGCAGAGTTAACGAATGAGCAGATAAAGAACAAGGGAAACATGGTGTTTTAGAAAATGTTTTCCGGCATAGTTTGTTATTTCAGCCGCCGATGAACGGCCAAATATCCTCCATCCAAAATATCCCAATCCAAAATCTAAAATCAACACTATGTGGACCGAAACCAATAACACCCTTTACCGGAAATTTGAGTTCAAAGATTTTTCCGAGGCATTTGCGTTTATGACAAGGGTAGCCATGGAAGCAGAAAAAATGAACCACCATCCATTATGGACCAATGTGTGGAATAAAGTGGAGATATGGCTGAACACACATGATGCGGGTGACATCATCACTGAGAAAGACCATAAGCTATCCAAAAAAATAGACGCGCTACTCTAATCCGCTCTGTGGTACTCTGTGTATTCTGGTCTCTGTGCTGAAGCCTTCGCTTATATCAATATAGAACCTGCAATCAAGTTAGATATTTCCTTCACCACAGAGACCGGAGAGCACAGAGTACCACAGATGATCACAGAGTAACTGTTATGACTTTTTCTCCGCGGGTAGCGAACACGCCGATAGGGAAAACATAATCTGCCAATCCGCAATCCGTCAATACGCGAATCACTTCTTCGACAGCAGCGGGTGACACAGCGATCAACAGGCCGCCATTGGTCTGTGGATCTGGAAGAATATTGAATGCTTCCATCACATTTACGCCCGTACCAAATGCAACTTTGCTGCTGTAGCTGTTCCAGTTACGGTAAGTAGCATCGGGCACAATGCGTTGTGCGAGGTATTCTTTTGCTTCTGGTAAAATGGGAATCTTACTGTAGTGAAGTTCCGCCGAGAGTCCACTGCCTTCCGCCATTTCAATGAGGTGACCTAGTAAGCCGAACCCTGTTACGTCGGTCATGGCGTGCACTCCGCTTAATTTGCCCAGTGCTTCCCCTGCTTTGTTCAGGCGGGCGGGTTGCGAAAGTATGATGGCCATGTGTTCTTCCTTCAATACAGCTCTTTTTTGTGCGGTGGATAAGATGCCAATACCGATAGGTTTGGTCAGAAACAGCAGATCGCCTGGCCGTGCCGTATTATTTTTTTTCAGGTGCTCCCTCGCAACCAGACCATTCACCGCCAGGCCAAAGATCGGCTCTGGGGTATCGATACTGTGCCCGCCCGCAAGCGGAATACCTGCCTCTTCACATACCTGTCGTGCGCCTTCCAATACCTGCTGTGCGAGCTCTGCAGGCAGTTTATCTACGGGCCAGCCCAGTATGGCAATGGCCAGTATGGGTTTACCGCCCATGGCATACACATCACTGATCGCGTTGGCTGCAGCTATGCGGCCGAATGTAAAGGCGTCATCTACAATAGGCGTAAAAAAATCGGTGGTACTGATCAGCGCCATTCCATTTTCCAGATCGTAGACCGCCGCATCATCTTTACTGCCGTTACCAACCAGCAGTTGTTTGTATGCCCGTGTGGGAGTGGAACTTTGCAGGATGGTTTCCAAAACAGAAGGTGCGATCTTACAACCACATCCGGCACCATGCGAAAACTGGGTAAGTTTAATAGGGGTCATTGGCTATATGCTCTAAGACCCGCAAAGTACAACCAATGTGCTGAATGGGTATAAATGAAGAAAGCTGCATAGCTGCAGCTTCCTTACCCCCAATTTATTACTGATTAGTAACAGGTGTAAATTGCGCCATACCGCTCAATGATACCGCAGTTTTTCACCAATCCCCTTGTTTATTACATGAAGCCCCCGCTTTATTTTTTAGCATGAGAGGCCCAGGGCTACCCGCTTATTAAAATAAGGATGTTAGCATGAAGGCCTTTATCTTTAAAACAACGAAACCATACTGCCACAACCATGCGCATCATTGTAAGTTCCATCCTGGCTGTTCTCTGGCTTACAGGGGATGCACAATTTGCGTATGTAAAAAAACTAAGCTATCCCGAGCAGTTACCTACACAGGTTGTTTATGATATGCTCACAGATTCCAAAGGATATATCTGGATGGGCACCGACAAGGGGTTGTTCCGTTTCAATGGCAGAATTTTTGTTTCGGTTCCCTTCAGCAAAACATCTTTAAAGTCTGTAAGCTACCTGCAGGAAGATGCCCAGGGAACTATCTGGTGTATGAATTTTTACAACCAGGTTTTTTATCTGCAGCATGATACCCTTCGCCCTTTCGGGATGGATTCGGTGATACTAAAGGACCAGTTTCCGTTCAGGAACATGCTGGTGGGTAAAGACCATATCTGGTTTGCTACCTTCAGCAACGTTTTAAAGTTCAGCAAAAAAACAGCTAAACAGGTGCAGGTTTTTGAACGCCAGGGTGAAGATGATGCCATCATTTCTTCCGGCATTAAAGACAATGTACCCTATATATTTTCTCACAAGGGCCGCATATTCACCGATTCCGGGAAGAACCGCTCAGGTTGGGGTGCCCCGCTTGGGCAAACTTACCTTAACATGAAATTCATCAGCACCGCAACGGGAATGGTGGCCCTGGGAACCGGCGTGGAAAGAAACACGCCGATGCATATCACGGACAAAGGGTGCGAAGCCATGGAACGCGTAAAAATTCCCCCTGATATATATATTTTCCAGGCATCGCAGACGGGTTCGGATGAGTACTGGCTATGCACACAGAACGGCGCCTATTTATGGAACAGGCATACGGGTAATACCCAATGTTATCTTCCCCTGGAGCGGGTATCGGATGTTGTGCGTGACTATGAGGGCAACTATTGGTTCAGTACACTGGATAATGGCGTGTTTATCTGCCCTTCTCTATCCAATACCCTGCACAAAATTTATAACGACCCATTGCTCGATAATTTTACCAAGGTGGAAGCCCTGCCCTCCGGGCGGATTGCTGCGGGTAACAGTCAGGGCTTACTTTCTACCGTTGACCTGGACAAACGCCGGTTTTTTCATTATAACCTGGCAAGAGCCAGGGAAACAGAATTTATCAGCTACGATACACTCGACAAGGTGATCTTTACCAACAGGGGTACCTTTAAAGAAGGGCGAAAGGACCCCATTGGGCTTATCGACTACAGCAAAGGCGTAAGTCGCGATCGTTTCAATAACCTGATTGTAGCTGTTTTCAACATGTCGCTGGTAATGAATGACCAGTTTGCCGATATCAGCCGCCGCCCCCGGCGCAACTGTCCGCTCTATCTTTCCCCCACTATGCGTTACGGAATTTTTGATGTAACGCATGAAGCGCTGCTCATTCGTGCAAAAAGATCCATTGCCGTGCTGGGCGCCCGGCAAAAAGACAAATTCTGGATAGCCTATGAAGACGGCTTGTATGAATATGCATATGGGGGTAGCATTAAAACGTTACAGGATGAAGTTGGCGCGCCCATCATTGCCCAAACACTTATCCAACTGCCCGATGGTAAACTGGTGGCAGGCACATCCGGGCAGGGTGTGATTATTCTTGCTGATGGAAAAACCGTAAAAAAATACGGCAGTTCGCAGGGGCTCAGCAGCATGAATATCAGAAAGGTTTTGCTTCAGGACAACTTTATATGGGTACTGACCGATGCCGGCCTCGACAGGATAGATCTCAATAATCATGTAATAACCAACTACCTGGAAGAGTACGGACTCAGTTATATCATCATCAATGATTTTGCTCTGCAGAACAACCGGTTGCTGTTTGCAACGCCTACGGGTATATTGGTACGTGAGAATACGGCAAGGGCAGCGGGCATTTATATGCAGTTCCCCTTACTAAAAGCGTCAAGCAATGGTATTGATATAAAGAATGGCCAGGAGTTAACGGGTGCCAGCCGCGATATCAGTTTCTATTTTGAGGCGCTGCATTATATTTCGCCCGCTGCCCTCAACTACCGGTATCGTCTCAGCGGGGTTGATACTTCCTGGCACTGGATAAATAATACGGGTAACCCGGTAAGCTTTAACCGCCTTGCACCGGGCAGTTATCATTTCCAGGTGCAGGCTATTGCCGGAAATTCCAACCGCAGCGGGATCCGTTCTTTCCACTTTGTGATCGCAAGACCTTTCTGGCAAAGATGGTGGTTCTGGGCATTGGTATTGGTTGGGCTCATGTTCAGTTTCTGGGGATTCCTGGGTAGATGGAAAAAAAGCGTACTTAGCAGGCAAAGCCTGAAAGAACAGTTACTGAAAAGCCAGCTTGTAGCATTGCGCGCGCAAATGAATCCTCATTTCCTCTATAATGTACTTAATACGGTACAGGGCCTGGTGTATGGAAACCGCAAAGCGGAAGCAGGCGTATTGCTGGGCAATTTCAGTGACCTTATGCGGAAAGTATTGCAATCAAGCGATAAGCAGCTTTTGTCATTGAGCGATGAGATCGAAAACCTGCGCTTATACCTTGAGCTGGAAAAAGCACGGTTTGATGAAGGTTTTTCTTATACCCTGCAAATGACCAACCTGGATGATCTGTCCGGCATTTACGTTCCATCCCTGCTGCTTCAGCCCTTTGCGGAGAATGCAGTAAAACACGGGCTGATGCATAAACGCGGCAGTAAAAAACTGGAGATACGTTTTGAAAAAACGGAGGAGGGGCTGGCAGTAACCATTGAAGATGATGGTATTGGTCGCCAGCGCTCCATTGAAATCAACCAGCGAAAACGCAACAAACCCCCGGGTTTTGCAACAATGGCGTTAAATGAACGTATGGAACTGTTCAACCGGTTGTATAAAAAGAAGATCACCTGCGAGGTAACGGACAAAACCGGTGCAGACAACCAACCGGCCGGCACCCGTATACGATTGATCATCCCTGATTATGGTAACGATCCGGATGCTTTATGAAAGAAACGGGCAATGCCATAGAATAAGCCGGTACACGTGATAAAAATATGTAAATGGGTAATGCCCGTCTATTATCTTCGAAACCAGATGCAAAAAACAAAAGCGATCATAGTGGATGATGAACCCAATGCGCGGATCGCATTGCGTGGATTACTTGAAGAGAATTTTCCGGAAGTAGAGCTGCTGGCAGAATGCAAAGATGTACCCGAAGCCGTAAAAGCCATCCATAAACTAAAACCCACGCTTGTTTTCCTCGACATTGAGATGCCCGGCTATAATGGATTTGAGCTGCTGGAATTCTTTGATGAAAAGAACATCAATTTTAAGATCATTTTTGTAACGGCATACAGCGATTATTCACTTAGGGCCTTTGAAATATCGGCGGTGGATTATATCTTAAAGCCGGTTCGCCTGGAACATATTGCCCGTGCACTGCGCAAAATTCAGCAAGCCGACCAGGCCAGCGAGAACCGCAATTACCAGGTACTCAAAGAAAATTTTGCGCCCCATGCCGAAAAAAAGATCGTACTGCAAACTGCAGAAACCATATTCGTGGTTAGACTCGACGATATACTTTACCTGCAGGCCGATGGAAGTTACACCCGCTTCTACACCACCACCCACGGGGTACTCACCATCACCAAAAAACTCATCGATTTTGAACACCTCGAAAACAGCGGGCCTTTTTTCCGAACCCACCGCAGTTTCATCGTAAACCTGAACCATATCAAGAAAGTAGACAAAAAAGAATTCCTCCTCATCATGAACAACGATGCCGAAGTCTACCTCGCCCACGACAAAAAGAACCAACTCCTGGAAAAAATAATCCAATAAAAAAATCCCCTACCGCAACCTCAGTCACTCATCAGTTCCTCTATTCCTTGTTCCTCTGTTCATCTCTTCCCACTCCATTCCACCTCTCCAAACCGAAACCCCATCCCCCCTGATACTTTCAGTTCCCCGGTTTCACTAACACGGTCTATCACACAATTGAAAACAACCCCTTCTTTTTTCAACCGCACTTTTTCGTTGCGCCGGAACAAATGTTCATTGTATGCTGTTAACATTTTCTGAAAAAAGCCGTTCTCAAGTTGGTGGTAACGCTGTTCCAAACAGGCGCAAAGCTCTCTGGCGAGCGAGGGTGGATCATGCTCTTTTCCTGTTATCTGCTTAAGTGAAACCGGGTTGATAAGTGCGGGGTCAAATTTTGTTTGGTTGATATTAATCCCTATACCCACTACCGACCAGGGCCATGAACGCCCGCGAACGACATTTTCAATCAGGATACCCCCTGCCTTTCTGTCACGCCAATAAAGATCGTTGGGCCATTTTATGGAGGTTTCTTCACCGGCGTATTTGCTGAAAAGGTCATAAGAGGCGAGGCTGGCGGCCACGCTGATGGGGAAAGGATTTGTTAAAGAAAGAAAACGACAATCTGTGATCACCGATACAGCGATATGTGTACCCGGTTCAGACAACCAGTTTTTGCCCCTTTGTCCCCTGCCCGCAGTTTGGTGGTGCGCAAAAAAACTGGCGCCATGACCAGCCAAATTAGCCTGCAACTGCTCCATGGCATACATATTGGTACTTTCCACTTGGGGTAATTCCATGAATGGCTGCCCGATAACAGTTTTAGCAGGTAAGGGTGGCAAAGAATTACTATTTTTGACGAAGTTAACAAGCCGTTACCCCGGAAACGAAAAAAATTATCACATTTAAACACGATCGATTATTGGAACCTCTTTCTGTTTTACAGACCCGTGAAAAAAGTACGATCACCAGGCTTACGCGCAACGCGAAAATTTTCAAAACGATTATCAGAGCTATACAGGATAAGAAGGGAGAGAATATAGTGAGCCTGGACCTGCGGAAAATACCCGAGGCGTCTGCCGATTTTTTTATTGTTTGCCAGGCGTCCAATACCACCCAGGTAAAAGCCATCTGCGATTTCATTGAACACGAAGTAAAAGAAGCCTGCGGTGAAGTGCCTTATAAACACGAGGGCCGTCAGGCCGCTCAATGGGTTCTCATTGATTATGTGAACGTGGTGGTGCATGTAATGCACCCCGAAACCCGTAAGTTCTACAGGCTGGAAGAAATGTGGAGTGATGCTGAATCAAGAATGCACGATTTATAAAATTATTTAAAATATCAGCTTCCGCTGAACGTTTACTCATTGAAACCGTTTATACCGAGGTAAATAAAATATGTCACAAGAAAATAAAAGTCCAAAGATGAGTGGTCCGGATAAGGACAGTCCCCGCAAAGGCCCCAAGTTCAATCTGTACTGGATATATGCCATCATTGCGGTGATCCTGCTCTCTGCCCAGTTCACGCGTTTTTCGCCGGAAACAACACCCATTAGTATACAGGAGTTCCATCAAAACATGCTGGCAAAGGGTGATGTGGCCAAACTGGATCTTTTGCGGAACAAGTTCATCGTAAAAGTGTATATCCATCCCGATAGCCTTAGCAAACCGTATTATGCACCTATCCTGAAAAAAGTTACCAAGGAAAAAGCAAAAACATCGCCTATCTACGAGTTCCAGGTAACAGATTGGAAAAGTTTTCATGAAAGTGTAGAGGAAGTTTACAAGGCGCACCCTGAACTGCCGGAGGTAAATCAGCGCACCGCTGATGAAGGTGAATGGTTTGGCCCCGTACTGAATACCGTATTGTCGTTACTGATCATCATTGGCGCATGGATATTGCTGATGCGTAAAATGGGCGGCCAGGGTGGCGCGGGTGGTCCCGGCGGTATATTCAGCATAGGTAAATCCAAAGCCACTTTATTTGATAAAGGCGCTAAAGTAAATATCACGTTTGCAGATGTAGCCGGCCTTGACGAAGCAAAAGTGGAAGTGATGGAGATCGTTGATTTCTTAAAGAATCCCAAAAAATATACAGCCCTGGGGGGTAAGATCCCCAAAGGCGCATTGCTTATCGGACCTCCGGGAACCGGTAAAACCCTTCTCGCTAAAGCGATGGCCGGTGAAGCACAGGTACCCTTCTTCAGCCTGAGTGGTAGCGATTTCGTTGAAATGTTTGTGGGCGTGGGTGCCAGCCGCGTACGCGATTTGTTCAAACAGGCACGTGAGAAAGCACCCTGTATCATATTTATTGATGAGATAGATGCCATTGGCCGTGCGCGCGGGCGTAATGCCATCATGAGCAATGATGAGAGGGAAAATACACTTAACCAGTTGCTGGTAGAGATGGATGGTTTTGGTGGCGATACCGGCATCATTATTCTTGCAGCTACCAACAGGCCGGATGTTTTGGATACTGCCTTATTACGTCCCGGACGTTTCGACCGCCAGATCTCTATTGATAAGCCGGATGTAAAAGGTCGCGAGACCATCTTTAAAGTGCATTTGCTTCCTATCAAAATATCACAGTCACTTGACCTGCATAAACTGGCTGAGCAGACACCCGGGTTTGCCGGTGCCGATATTGCCAATGTATGTAATGAAGCGGCATTGATTGCGGCTCGAAAAGGAAAGGAATCTGTGGAGATGATCGATTTCCAGGATGCGATAGACAGGGTGATTGGGGGCCTGGAAAAAAAGAATAAGATCATTGCCCCACACGAAAAATCCATCATTGCCTACCACGAAGCAGGACATGCCGTGTGCGGATGGTTCCTGGAACATGCTTACCCGCTGCTGAAAGTAACGATCGTTCCGCGGGGTACGGCTGCGCTGGGTTACGCCCAATACACGCCAACCGAACAATACCTGTACAATACAGACCAGTTGATGGACCAGATCTGTATGACACTGGGTGGCCGTGCCGCCGAGGAAATATTCTTTGGTAAGATTTCAACCGGCGCGGCAAACGACCTGCAGCAGATCACCAAGATCGCTTACAGCATGGTTATCGCCTACGGTATGAACGCTAAAATAGGCAACATCAGTTTCTATGACCCTTCACAGGAAAATACTTTTACCAAACCGTATAGTGAAGAAACAGGTAAACTGATTGATGAAGAAGTAAGGGGCATCATTGAAGAAGCTTACAGGCGCACCAAACAACTTCTTACAGAACGGAAAAAGGAGGTAGAAATACTTGCCAAGGAATTACTGGATAAAGAAGTGTTACACAAAAGCGATGTGGAAGAGCTTATCGGTAAACGCCCCTATGAAGAAAAGAAATTACTGGAGATAGAACCGGAGCAGAGTAATGGCCATACAGTGGGTTCTGAAACTTTTGATCCTACTGAACATGATGCCGGTAATAATGAGAAACCTGTTATCGGTTAATTACCTATCCATGGCAAATACTGCAAGAGAAAATATACTCAGAAAAATAAAACAGGCACTGGCGCAACCAGTGCCTGTTCCGTTTCCGGCAAGTGAAGGAACACAACAGGTATACCAGCCACAAACACAGGAGCCTGCCCTCGAGTTCGCAGAGAATTTTACAAAGCTGCTGGGGCGTTTTTCTTTCTGTGCGGATGAGAAAGAACTGGTTGAGCAACTGCAAACCCTTATCACCACCCGCGAATGGACAAAGATTTATTGCCGGGAAACAGAATTGCAGCAAAGCTTATCCACTGCGGGCTTCCGCCCGGTTTATGCCGCAGACGTGGCCAGTTGTGACGCGGCTATTACCGGTTGCGAATCATTGATTGCGCGCACCGGCAGTATTGTATTGAGCAGTGCGCAGCAGAGTGGCAGAACCATAAGTGTATATGCCCCGGTACATATCTGCATCGCTTACACGCACCAGCTTTCCTATGATATTTCTGATAGCCTGCTGAAACTGCGGGAAGAATACGGACAAAATTTCCCGTCGATGGTAACACTGGCCACGGGCCCAAGCCGTACCGCCGACATTGAAAAAACACTGGTGGTAGGTGTTCATGGCCCCAAAGAAGTTTTTTGTTTTTTAATTGACCGTTGACCCAATCGTAAACTATGCAGTCACCCGTTGATCAGATTTTTGTGTACGGTTCTTTACGCAAAGGATTCCACCACCCGGCATATGCCTATATCAGCCGGTATTTTACCCTGCAGGCAGAAGGCAAAGTAAAAGGTAAGCTATATGATCTTGGCGAATATCCTGCAGCACTTCCATCCGATGATGATTCTTTTATTGTTGGGGAATTATACCGGATCAATCACGCGGATGAATTTTCCTGGGCTCTGGCACAGCTTGACGATTATGAAGGATTGAATACGGAGCAGGGCGAAACCCCATTGTACAGAAGGGATATGGTAACGGTATATCTTACAGGCAGTACCCAGCAGGCCTGGATCTATTGGTTCAATGGCCCGGTGGATGAACAGGCGCGCATAGCTACGGGTGATGTACTGGCGTATCTTCGCCAAAAAAACCAACCCTAACATCTGCGCAACCAATCATGGAGATCACTACCGGCAAAAAAATATATTTTTTATCAGACTTTCATCTCGGTGCGCCCGACTATGACAGCAGCCTGGTGCGTGAAAAAAAGATCGTGGCTTTTCTGGATAGCATAAAGCGGGATGCTGCAGGTATCATTATCGTAGGCGATATTTTTGATTTCTGGTACGAGTATCGCAAAGTAGTACCCAAAGGATATGTACGGTTGCTGGGTAAACTGGCTGAACTTACCGATGCCGGCATAGCCATTGAAGTATTTGTTGGAAATCATGACATGTGGATGAGCGGATATTTTGAGAAAGAACTGAACATTCCGGTTCGCCACCAACCCAATGTATATACATGGAATGGAAAACGTTTTTTTGTGGGTCATGGAGATGGATTGGGTCCCGGTGACCATGGCTACAAATTCATAAAGAAAATTTTCCGGAACCCTGCGTGTCAATGGTTGTTTGGGCAATTGCATCCCAGTTGGGGCATAGGGCTCGCCAATTATTTCAGCCGCAAAAGCCGGGAAAAAACAGGTGCAGCAGATGAATTGTTCCTCGGTGAAGAAAATGAATGGCTGATTATTTATAGCAAAGAGCTGCTTAATAATGAGCACTTCGACTATTTTGTGTTTGGTCACCGCCACCTGCCCATTGACTGCCCGCTCCCCAACAATAGTCGCTATATTAACCTGGGCGACTGGATACGCACGTTTACCTATGCCGTATTTGACGGAAATGATGTGCAGCTCCGTAAATGGGAAATGCAGTAAGGCTATTGTAAATTGCGCACATGGAAGATTTTCTCCAACAGAAAATACTGGACAATACAATAGAGCGCTACCTGTATGTTGCAGGGGCGATATTTCTTGCCTTGTTATTCAAGCGAGTTCTTTCAAAATGGCTGGCGCGGTTGCTTTACAAACTGGTGGCCAGGCATGCAAAGAAACTGGAACGACAGTCATTCCTGGATCTGGTGGTGCAGCCGCTGGATGTGTTCCTGGTACTGATCGTTACCATTATTGCGGTTGACAAACTTCAGTTTCCCGGGTATTTAGATTTTAAGATTTACCATTTTACCTTTCGCGAGCTGATCGACTCGCTGGCGGCGGCATTGGTGATCTGCATATTTATCTGGCTCTGTTTACGCGTGATTGATTTTGTGGCCATGATCATGGAAGAGAAAGCCAACCTCACCCCTGACCAGGCCGATAACCAGTTGGTAATTTTCTTCAAGGATTTTTTTAAGGTGATACTGGTGATCATCGGCATATTGCTCATACTGCGTTTTTCATTTCACAAAGAAATCGGCAACCTGCTTACGGGCTTAAGCATTGTGGGTGCGGCGATGGCACTGGCAACCAGGGAAAGCCTGGAAAACCTTATTGCTTCTTTCATTATCTTTTTTGATAAGCCATTTATCACCGGCGACCTGGTGAAGGTGAATAATTTTACAGGCACCATTGAAAGAATAGGACTACGCAGTACACGCATCCGCACCACAGATAAAACCTATATCTCCGTACCCAATAAGCAAATGGTGGATACGATCGTAGACAATATCACGCTTCGCACCCAACGCAAAGGGGAACTGCGGCTTGAACTGGGATTAAGCGCCACTGCCGCTCAGGTGAGAACACTGATACCGTCTATCAAAACGATACTTACCAAGCCCGAAATTGAAAATCACAGTGCCTATCTCACAGATACGGGTAAGAATGCACATATCGTGCAGTTGGAATATTTCACCACTATTCAGCAGTCTATAGAAGAGTTTAACACCTTGAAAGAAGCTGTTAATATGGAGATCATAGAACTGTTGGAAAAAACCGGTATCGAACTCGCGCAGTCCAATACGGAAATTGTGATCAAACCACCTCAGCCCTCTTTATAGGTCTTTTCCCGCAGTATTTTGACGGAAGCAAATACTTCACCTCATAGAAACGGGTGTCACAGCGTTTCACAGAGAACATTTATAGGCTCGCTTTCAGTTCGAGCAGGAAGGATTTAAAACGGGACAGGGTTTCCATCAGTTTTAGCTGTGTATCTGCTTCCTGTTTATTGTTCCTGAGATAATTCTTGGCGCCATCGATGGAGAATTTGCGCTGGCGAAGCAGGTAATAGATCACCTGCAGGTTCTTAATGTCTTCTACACGGAACAGCCTGTCGCCCTTGCGTGTTTTACGTGGCTGTAAAATATCAAATTCATTTTCCCAGTAACGAAGCAAAGAGGTATTTACTTTAAACCAGCCCGCTACTTCACTAATGGAATAATATAATTTCTGCTGCAATACTTCTTCTTCCGGAATTTCTATCAGGTCCACCTCGCTATCCATTTCTTTAAAAGATTTGCGGCCCCGTTTACCGGCAAGCTTGGTATCCTGCGATTTTTTCTGAGCCGGCGGTTGCGCGGCAATCCTAACCATCGGTTCCGTTTCCTGCGCCACCGCCTGCAAAGGCGTAGCTATAACAGCAGGCTCCATAGTAATGGAGGGAGGGGTTCGTTTCTTTTCTTTCTTCACCGGTTCCGCCGCTGTCTCAATCGGCATTCCAAACAGGTCTAATTGCTGCAGGCCATTTTGCATACAATAAAAGTACAATAACTGTACCTGAGATGGGTGGAAGGGAATCGGGCGGTGGAAAAGATGTGAACCTGGTGCAGAAAGTTTGGAGTTTGGGGGCAGGGGTTGTTGGGTGTTTACGCCAAACTCCAAACCCCAAACTCCAAACCAATCAGTAATTTCGATTATGAACATACAAACAATAGCCATTTGCGGTGCAGGCACAATGGGGAGCGGGATAGCCCAGGTGGCTGCGCAGGCGGGATTTGCGACGATACAGTTTGATGTGAACGTGGGTATGCTGGAAAAGAGCCGTAAAGGGATTGAACAAAATCTTTCGCGCCTGGTGCAGAAAGGCAAAATGGCCGAGAATGAAAAAAATGATTGCCTCAGCCGCATAGTGTTCACAGGCAATGCTGATGACTGTGTTGCTGACCTGGTCATCGAAGCCATCATTGAACAGGAAAAAGCAAAAGCAGACTTGTTTAACCGGCTGGCAGCCATCAACAGCAGTAGCACCATTTTTGCCAGCAATACATCCTCCATTTCCATTGCCAGAATTGCCGCTGCCACCCTTAGTCCCGGGAGAGTGGTGGGTATGCATTTTTTTAACCCGGCACCATTGATGAAACTGGTGGAAGTGATCAGGGCTGAACAAACGGATTCTGAAGTGGTGAATACAGTAGTGGCAGTAGCCATAGCCATGGGTAAAACACCCGTGGTGTGTAAAGACGCGCCGGGCTTTATTGTTAACCGCGTTGCGCGCCACTATTACCTGGAAGCGATGCAACTGGTGGAAGCGGGTATAGCAGATATGGAAACAATAGACAGGGTAATGCAGTCATCTGGTTTTAAAATGGGGCCATTCGCTTTAATGGACCTGATAGGGATGGATATTAATTATCATGTAAGCAGTATCGTTTGGGAAGCCCTCGGACAACCGGAACGGCTCAGGCCCTCACCCATACAAAAAGAAAAACTAGACGCCGGGTTACTCGGAAGAAAAACCGGCAAAGGGTTTTATGAATACCCACCTGCGGCTAAATGAACAACCTTTCACCGCAACCCCTATTTTTACCCCTTAATCTCATAACCTTTTCCGGCACGAATGATCTTCCATAAACAATGCCCCCTCTGTAATTCCACCGACCTGCGCGGATATGCGATTGACTGCCAGCGTAACGGCCCGCATATGTCGCGGGTTATCTGTGGCGAATGTGATATCGTTTTTGCCAACCCTATGGCAGATGCCGGGGAGTTGAATACCTTTTATGCCAACTATTATGACAAAGGAAACCATGGCTTGCTGGATTATAAAAAAGCCGTTCTGCAAAAGATAGAAGCAGTGAAAAAGCTGGACAATGAATCTTTGCAGAATGAGGCTTCATTTATCTACCGATACAAACAGGGAGGCCGTTTTCTGGATGTTGGATGCGGATTGGGTATTGGCCTTGTATATGTAAATACGCCCGCATTTGAACTGTATGCCACCGAGCTCGATGCGGATGCGATAGAATTTGTGCGCTCCCATTATAGCAATGTAAACACTTTCCATGGTGAACTTATAGAAGCAAAATATCCTTCAGATTATTTTGATTACGTGTATTGCAACCATGTAATAGAGCATGTACTCGATCCCGTGCAGTATATAAATGAAATGTACAGGGTACTCAAACCAGGCGGTATTATGTATATCGGCACACCCGACAGGCATAGCAGTTTATATTCCCTCTACCGCGCAGGCAGGTTCCTGCAGCTTTCCGTACCGCAGATCGTAGACGGGATAGAGCATACCTTTATTTTTTCAAAACCCAATTTGAGATCGCTAGCGGAAAAAGCGGGCTTCACCATACTGGCACATCGTTCGCTGTCTTTGGGAGATTCTGCAAGGAACATTTTTTCCTCCCGTATGAGCCTGAAGAAAAAAATAGCCAGGTATGCCCAAACATTTTTCAAAGTGAACCAGGAGATGATCAGTCAAAAATAACCAGCATCTTTCCGGAGAGAATATTACACCCAACGTGTAAAAAAATTTCAAAAAAATATTATTCCCAGGTGCTATCCATGGATGTATAACCTTTCACAATAAAATTGTGGCTGTCCCGGGCGTCTGCGTAACGCCCCCTTTTTGTATATACGGCAATAGCACCTGCGCCACCGGAAAAAGCAGACAACTGCGCAGGGGGGCGGTATACTTTGATCATTGCAATATTACCAGGCACTACAAAAAGATGGTCGCCTATATCCATCTTAAATTCATCTACATATACTTCCACAATCTCATTGCGCCAGCGTGCGTATTCCAGTCCCGTACTATCTTTATCAATAACAATACCCGGCACTTTTGACTGTAAAAACTGGTACAGTGAAACGGAACGGGCAATCTCCGGGTTATCCAGGCCATCAAATACCATGGCGTCGTCACGTTGAAAAACGCCCCTTGAATTTTCTTCATTGAACTGATCAATACGCTTTTTTATTTTGCCAATGACGGTTACGCCAGGTAGTAAGGTTTTATCAGCCACTTCGTCTGTGGTGAATACATATTTATTGGTATCAACGTACATGCGCATCGTTTCAGCGTTGCCGGTAACGGATTTGCCTACAGTAATGAAACGGGTTTCGGAAAGTACAGGTGTGAAAAAGGAATCCAGGGGTGTTTCAATTCTCACCATCAGGTGATTGTTCTTTACTTTTTTTACCGGGGAGAAAACAAAATAAGCAGAATCAACAAACAATGTGCTCTTTAACCGGAAACTACCGTCGGCGGCAACACGAGCATTGTCGAAATAGGTTCCGCCTTTGTTTTTTACAATCATCATATAATTCACGAGGGAATCTTTCTTGTCATGATCCTGTACCTGGCCCATCATCCGGAAGAAACCCCGCTGCACAAGAAAGTTAATGGCGTATTGTCCATCAGGAATCTTATCACTGATGGCAAGTGAGGCAGATACTTCACCGTTTATAATGGGGTAGCGGTACTTCCATCTTTTGTTGCGGTCAATATCTTCTATCCATACATTTAATGTGGCAGTGGCAAGTTTTACAGCGGAATAGTCGGGTATGGTGCAGGTAAACTCAATAGAATCGCCTTTGGCGAATACCGTTTTGTTTATACTTACCTGCAAAGAGTCGGCTGCATGTGCGGCAATGCCATAGAAAAATAGTATCAACAGCAAACATGTTCTCATAATGCGGCAATGATAATCAAATATATTTTTCTTTTATATAATGAAAATGATTTTAACATTTTCATGTTGGGGCGGCCTACTTTTGCGCCATGCGCATAGCAGTGAACGCCATATTTCTACAAAAAAATAAGCTGGAAGGTTACGGTCATTATGCAAGGGAGATTTTCAGCCGGATGGTGTTACAACATCCGGAGCACGAGTTTATTTTTTTATTCGACCGGCCATTTGATAAGGAATTTATTTTCGCAACCAATGTGACACCGGTTGTAGTTAAGCCGGCCGCGCGGCATGCGCTTGCGTTTGCCTATTGGTATAACTGGAAGGCACCACTTGCACTCAGAAAATATAAACCCGATGTTTGGGTGCAGCCTTATGGTTTTTGCAGCCTTCGCACGTCGGTTCCGCAACTGCTGGTGGTACATGACCTTGCTTTTCTGCATTTTCCAGGCTTAATCGCCTGGCACCATCGGTGGTATTACAAACAGTTTACCGGAAAATTTCTTGCGAAAGCAAAAAGGATCGTTACGGTATCGGATTATTCAAAGAATGATATCCTGCAACATTATCCGGTACCTCCGGAGAAAATAGCCATTGTGCACGGGGCGGCCAATGAAAATTTTCAGACACTTCCCTGGCACAGGAAGCAGGAGGTAAAAGATAAATTTGCCGAAGGCAGGGAATATTTTTTATGCACCGGCGGCATCCATCCCCGGAAAAACCTGCTCAACCTGTTAAAGGCTTTTTCTCTTTTTAAAAAATGGCAGCACAGTAATATGAAACTGGTGATTGCGGGCAGGCTTGCCTGGCAATATGCTGAGACTGTTGAAAAACTTAAAACATATAAGTACCGGTCCGATGTGGTACTTACCGGTTACTTACCCGATCATGACCTGGCCGAACTTACCGCGGGTGCCTATGCCATGGTGTACCCTTCTTTTTTTGAGGGATTTGGTTTGCCCGTGATTGAAGCCATGCGCTGCGAGGTACCGGTAATCACCAGCAACACCAGCAGTTTGCCTGAGATTGGCGCTGATGCGGCATTGTATGCAGATCCGAATGATCCGGATGCCATTGCCAAACACATGCTTAGCCTCTACCGCGATGAAACCTTTCGCAGCCGCTTAATAGAAGCCGGCAAGATACGAGCCGCTCAATTTGATTGGAATACATCTGCAGAGTTGATGTGGCAGGAAATTGTACGGATAGGAAGGGTATGAGTTTTAAGCGATAAGGTGTAAGTGGTAAGTTTTAGTGTTGGACTTGTTTTAATGCTTACTACTTAAAACTTACTACTTACAACTTACCACTAATACTTATTTTTGCTTTTAAATGTAACAAATGAAGACATCAACCATAGCAATTGATATTACACTTGATGACGACAAGGTTCCTCAACAGATCAACTGGAGTGCAACGGATAGTACTGCGGATATGGTACAACAGGCAAAATCGATGATGGTTTCCTTCTGGGATGGTGCCGATAAAAGCGCCCTGCGGATAGACCTGTGGACAAAGGACATGATGGTGGATGAGATGGCTGATTTTTATTACCAGACCTATATGGGCATGGCCGATACCTATTTACGGGCCACGCAACAACAGGCGATTGTAGACGACATGAAAAAATTTGCAAAAGAATTCTACCAGAAATTCAGGGAATCACAATTAAAAGAGGGTGGTCAGTAGGCCCCTTCATCAATAAATCATACCGTTATGAGTTTGGAACAAACAGTCATGTCTCAGATGAAAGACGCCATGAAGTCCAAAGACGAGGCTTTGCTTCGTGGACTGAGGGCCATCAAAGCAGAGATCATCAAAGCGAAAACAGAGCCCGGTGCGGGTGGTGAAGTTACCGCAGAGGGCGAGTTGAAGCTCTTGCAGAAACTGGTAAAACAACGCAAAGATTCGCTCGAAATATTTCAGCAGCAGAACCGCATAGATCTGGCTACCAAAGAATCTGAAGAAATCGCCGTCATCGAAAAATTTCTACCGCAACAATTAAGCGAATCCGAGTTGAAAGAAGCCATTAGCGCCATCATCCAATCCACCGGCGCCTCTGGTCCGCAGGATATGGGTAAAGTAATGGGTGTAGCTTCCAGGCAATTAGCGGGTAAGGCGGAAGGGAAAATGATTGCGGCGGCAGTAAAAGAATTATTAAAATAGGTATTAGCAGTTAGTTTTTAGCAGTTAGCAGATTTCAGCTAGCGGCTAACTGCTAACGGCTAACCACTCTCTCCTATGCTAATAGACGCCATCTTCATCATCCTCATGATCCTCGCTGTTGTGAAAGGCATGCGCAATGGTTTTGTGGTGGCGGTGTTTTCATTTCTGGCGATAATCATCGGGTTGGCAGCAGCGCTTAAATTGTCTGCCTGGGTTGCGGGCTGGTTACAGAACAGTACCAGCATCAATAACACCTGGCTGCCATTTGTTTCTTTTGCACTGATCATGGTGGTGGTGGTGTTGCTGGTGCGGCTCGGCGCTGTGGCCATACAGTCTGCATTGAGAATGGTGATGCTGGGATGGCTCAACAGGCTGGCAGGTATCGTATTATATGCGGCATTGTTCATGATCATATATAGCGTTCTGCTTTTTTATGCAGAAAAACTGCATTTACTAAAAGCGGAAACCATCTCTTCTTCGCGTGTATACACATGGGTACAACCCTGGGGACCAAGGGCCATTGAATGGATTGCCGCTTTGATACCCTGGTTCAAAGGAATGTTTGAAGAACTCTCGCGTTTTTTTGAACGCATACCACCCTCCGTTAAATAGCAGCTCGCTTTTTTGCAGTAAAAACAGTATTTTAGCAGAGTATATTTATCGGTGAATACATTGCGTTGTTCGTATGTTTTTGACTGAATTTTCTTTTATTTGTACCGACCCATCATGCTTGTATAAGAAACCGGCCCATGAATTACGAGATCAAACAACAGGATAAGTTTAAGTTTATTGAAGAAGGGGAAGGTGAGCCTTTATTACTATTGCATGGCCTGTTTGGTGCTTTGAGCAATTTCAGAGACCTTATTGAGCATTTCCGGAAGAATTTTAAAGTGGTGGTACCTATGCTGCCCCTGTTTGACCTGGATATTTTTCATACATCGGTAGGTGGATTGGAAAAATATGTACAGAAATTTGTAGAGGCACGCGGGTACCGGGATATTCATTTGCTGGGAAATTCATTGGGTGGTCATGTAGCGCTGGTGCATATTCTGAAACATCCGGAAAAGATCAGGTCATTGATCCTTACCGGCAGCAGCGGCCTTTTTGAAAATGGTATGGGGGATAGTTACCCCAAGCGTGGCGACTACGAATACATCAAGAAAAAAACACAGCTTACCTTTTATGATCCCGCAACGGCTACCAAAGAACTGGTAGATGAGGTGTTTGAGATCACCAATAACCGCATTAAGGTAATCAAGATCATTGCACTGGCTAAAAGCGCGATCCGGAATAACCTGGGAGAAGAGCTTAACCAGATCAAACAACCTACTTTACTGATCTGGGGTAATGATGATACCATCACACCTCCCTTTGTTGCTAAAGAGTTTAACCGGCTCATACCCGGTAGTGAACTGCATTTTGTTGACAAATGCGGCCACGCGCCAATGATGGAAGTGCCCGCTGAGTTTAACAGGATTTTGGAAGGCTTTTTAAATAAGCTGCGTACACCTGCAGCGACTGTGGCGTAATTTTTGCCCTATCCGAACAAAAGATCACATGATCGCATCCAAACTCATCAATTCGAATTTTCCCGCTGTGAACCTGCTGGATAAGCTGGTGTTCGCACTACAACTGATGGATGAGTATGATGTGCTGCATTTACCTGTGCTGAGTGAAGATAAATTTGCAGGGGTGATCAGTAAAGATGATCTGCTGGATGGAAACGAGACTTCTCTTATCGCAACGGTAGAGTCATCGCTGCAGCGGGTATCTATCAAAGGCGAGGAACATTTTCTTACCGCGGTAAAAATGATTTCCGAAAATGAATTGTCTCTTTTACCGGTGGTAAATGAGCAGCATGAACTGATGGGTGTGATCATTTCAAAAGACCTGATGCATCACCTTTCCAGGTTTGTAGGCAATGAAGAACGGGGAGGCATCATTGTACTGGAAACGGACAAACGTAATTTTTCTTTTGGTGAGATCAGCCGGCTTGTTGAAACCAATGACGCTTATATCACACAGTTGAATACCTACGTAGAAGGAGATACCGGCACCATCGTGATCACCCTTAAGGTCAATAAAATCGAGATCTCAGATATTGTTGCCACTTTCCAGCGTTATGAATACAGTGTTCGCTATTTCTTTGGCGAAGAAGACTACGCTAACGAACTCAAAGAGAATTATAACCACCTGATCTCTTACCTCAATATGTAATCACCGGATATATTACGGTTGGTTATTTTTAGAGAACATTCAGGGTAGCCCCTACGGGGCAAAATGGATCATAAAAATCTGTTGTTCAATAAAGCGATTGTCCCTGACGGGACATTTTTTTTGTCCCGGTTACCATGGGTAGCTATGATATAGTTTGTCATTTAGGGACAATCGCTTTGTAGAAAATTTTTTGTTACGATTATTTGCCCCGTAGGGGCTACACAGCGGATTTTAAACAGTATGATGTGTTGCATGATAGGTATGTTGATCAACCCTCGTACAAAGACGTCAAAAATTTATCCCCTATTTTTACCAATCAATCGAACCATGTAGATGCGGCTATTGCGAGTAATCATTTTTCTTCTGCTTTCAGTAATTACCGTGCATGGTTATGCACAGGAAAATGCAATAGCTCCGGATTCAACCCTAAGATCATCCGAAAAAAATTCGCAGCTACTTATTGGCGATATTAAATTATCGGGTAACAAACGCACCAGAGACTTCATCGTAATGCGGGAAGTACCCTTTCGCAAAGGCGAACAGTTCACTGCGGCAGAGCTGGCGAAACAATTGGTACTGGCAAGGCAACAACTGATGAATACGCTTCTGTTTGTAGATGTTACGGCCTATATAGCCGCCACCAAAGCAAATGAAGTTCAGATCAATATAGACCTGAAGGAAAGATGGTACTTTTTTCCATTGCCTTATTTCCGCCTTATCGACAGGAACTTTAACCAATGGTGGGTTGACCAGCGCCGCAGCCTTGACCGCGTAAACTATGGAATCAAATTTACCCAGAACAATACCACTGGCCGTAATGATGAGTTGAATATCTGGCTCATCAACGGGTATACACAACAAGTTACGCTGCGTTATGACCTTCCTTTCTTTGATAAAAAATTAGAGCGTGGTTTCAATATCGGCCTTATCCATGCCACGCAGAAAGAACTCAATTATGCAACTGCTGATAACAAACAGCTCTTCTTTAAACAGGAAACGGTAACCAAAAAAGCCACCCGTTTTGATCTTACCTACTCGTATCGTCCGGGCGTAAGAAGAAGGCATTACTTCAGGGTATCCTATAACACCGAATCGGTGTCAGATACCATACTCAAGATTAACCCTCTTTTTTACCCGGATTTGAAAAGCCGTATCAGTTTTATTGATTTCGGCTACCAGTTCAAATATTATAATGTTGATTATATCAGCTATCCCTCAAAGGGATTTTTGTTCGAAGGCAATTTGTATAAACGCGGGCTGAGCAGTGATTACAGTCTCTGGCAGGCAAGTACCAGGGCCGTGTACGTGGTTCCGTTAACGCGGAAGTCGTTTCTGCACCTGGAGGGACTGGCGATAGCCAAGCTGCCTGCCAATGATTATTTCTATAACCAGCGCATGTTCGGGTATGGGTATTTCCAGATGCGTGGGCTGGAGTATAACGTGGTTGACGGGTTGGCCGGCGCTTCACTCAAGACAACGTTTCACAAAGAAATCTTCTCTTTTATACTGAGGAACCCCTTTCAGAGCAAAACACATGACCGCATACCGATCCGTTTTTTCCTGAAAGCCTATGGCGACCTCGGTTACGCCCATGCCCGTACGCCCCATGTTACCAATACCCTCAATAATACCCTGCTCCGTACCTGGGGTTTTGGTATGGACATCGTGTCCATCTACGATTTTGTATTTAAAATCGAGTACAGCTTCAACCAACTGGGTAGGGATGGCTTATATTTACAGACCAGAAACGATTTTTAATCAGGAACCCATCTGGCGCCTTGAGAATTTAAAAATGACCGGATACCATCCGGATTTTCAAATTTTCAAATTTTCAAATTTTCAAATTACTACATGAAAGTAGCCATCTACAGCCGTGGCCTCGATTTTGAGCAGGAGAACCCGCTTGTGGTATTACTCGAAGAACTGAGCCGCTACGATACGGCTATATTGATATACCAGGAACTGCTTCATCAATTTACCTTACCCAAACACCTGCATGAAAAAGTGATCCCTTTTACTGTTTCGGATGACCTGGGCACTAATACGGAATGCCTGATCAGCCTGGGCGGGGATGGTACGTTGCTGGATGCAGTGGCGCTGGTGCGTGATAAAAATATACCCATACTGGGAATCAATTTTGGCAGGCTGGGCTTTCTTGCCAGCATCAGTAAGGAAGAACTGGCCAGTGCGGTTGACTCCCTGGTTAACCATACTTTTCATTTAGACAAAAGAACACTGATACACCTGGATTCTAACCAGGAGCTGTTTGGTGAAACGCCTTTCGGGCTCAATGAATTTGCCATTCATAAACGGGATACATCTCCCATGGTAAAGATCCATACCTACCTTAACGGAGAATTTCTGAATACCTACTGGGCAGATGGATTGATCGTATCAACCCCCACCGGGTCCACCGGGTATAACATGAGTTGCAATGGCCCCATTATGTTCCCTGAGTCATCCAGTTTTGTAATTACACCCGTGGCCCCGCATAACCTGAATGTCCGCTCCATCATAGTACCCGATACCAACGTGATTTCGTTTGAAGTAGAGGGCCGGGGCGAGCAGGTGATCTGTGCCCTGGATGCCCGGAGAGAGATTGTAAGTAAGAATATTCAACTGGCCGTAAGAAAGGAAAAATTCAGTGTAAGCCTGGTAAGATTGAACGAAAACAGCTTTTTATCTACGCTTCGTACCAAGCTTACATGGGGACTTGATAAAAGAAATTAACTTTTATGGTATTAAAATTTGACCGTATTTTATCATTCAAGACGCTTCCAAACCTATGTTGAAGAGAATAACCGCCATCCTGCTTCTTGTTACCGGCATGCAAACTGCCCGTGCACAATTAATGGAACCGTTCGTTCACCAGGGTGAAGTGGGTGTGGGAATAGGGGCAGGTCATTATTTTGGCGATCTCAATCCCAATTCAGCATTCAACCGTCCTAAAATGGCGGCCGGTATATTCTTCCGCAAACAGATCAGCAATTATATCGGCATCAGGCTTTCAGGCGAGTACGCCATGCTGGGATATTCAGATATTTACAGTAGCAACCCCGTACAGGTTGCCCGCAACTTAAGTTTCAATTCCAATGTATGGGAGATCAGTCTTTCGGGCGATTTCAATTTTTTCCGTTTCCAGCCGGGCTTTGAGGGGTTTAATTTCACGCCTTATGTTGGCCTGGGCATTGGTGTTTTTTCATTTGACCCTTATGCCTACCTCGGTGGTGAAAAATACCTCTTGCGTACTTTGGGTACCGAAGGCCAGGGCAGTGCGTTATACCCTGATCTTCAACCCTATAGCCCGCTGGCCATCTGTATACCCTTTACCCTGGGTGCAAAATATGCGCTCAACCCCCGTACCAATATTTTTGGTGAGATTACTTACCGTTTTACAAATACTGATTACCTGGATGATGTAAGCGGTTTATATGCACCGGATGCATTTCCGCCCCTGCCCGACGGGTCCCCTTCACCGGCTTTCCTTTTACAGGACAGGAGCTACGAAACAGGCTCATCCATAGGGATCAAAGGCCGGCAACGGGGCAATAGCCTTCAGAAAGATGCTTATGCTACGCTCAAAGTAGGGGTATCGTTCAACCTGCAGTCCTATCGCTGTCCCACCCCACCCCGCAATTACTGATAATAAGCGCTTTGGACCGGTAATTCCCGCAATTAAATACGGCGCTAACCATTGATTTTGCTAAATTTGCCGCCTCAATGTAACTAAGAAATGGAGGAAGGCCTGTTAGGGCGGATCGATAAAGAACGACTCCCGCACCATATAGCCATTATCATGGACGGAAACGGACGCTGGGCCAAGGAAAAAGGCCAGGAGCGATTGTATGGACATTACCATGGCGTGGAAAGCGTGCGCAACATTGTGGAGGGCTGCGCCGAACTTGGTATAAAGTACCTCACGCTCTATGCATTCAGTACCGAAAACTGGGACCGTCCCCAACTGGAAGTAGAGGGATTGATGACCTTGCTGGTAGACACCATACGACGGGAGGTTCCTACCCTGAACAAGAACAATATACGCCTGCATGTGATTGGCGACCTGGGTATGCTACCCAAATTTGCACACGATGAGTTGAATGAAGCACTGGAAATGACCAGCAGAAATACCGGCCTGAACCTGGTAATGGCCCTGAGTTACAGCAGCCGGTGGGAACTGGTGAACGCAGTAAAAAATATTGGACTGGATGTAAAGGCAGGTAAAATAGACCCCGCAACCATTAACCAGGATACCCTGCAGCAGTACCTGAGTACCAGCGGCTTCCCAGACCCTGAGCTCATGATACGCACCAGTGGTGAATACCGGATCAGCAATTTTCTTTTATACCAGTTGGCGTATGCCGAACTATATTTTACCAATACCCGTTGGCCCGATTTCCGCAAGGAGAACCTGTATGAAGCCATACTTGACTTCCAGGCCCGTGAAAGGAGATTTGGTAAAACAGGGCAACAAATAGAGGAGGAAACCCAATTGGCATAGCTGATATTCACGCCCCTTCGCTTTTACATGCGGCTGATTTAACAAACACTTTTCATTATTCCCGTTAATTTGCCCCGCTTATAAAACTGAACCAGAACGCTGGAAAAGGGTGTATTTCAGCAAGCAATACAACAAACCGAAACGGATGCAGAAAGTGTACAAAATCTTAGTGCTGGCTTTAGTAACATCGCTCGTGAGTTTCCCGGCCTGGTCACAGCAAGCAGATACCACCATCACCAATATTGAAGCGGACCTGGTTAATCTCTTCAATCAAAAAGTTTCCAGGAAATACAAAGTAGCCGCCGTGAAAGTGGTAGGCAACCGTTTCTTTGATGAAAACCTCCTTCTCTCTATCGCCAATATCAATGTAGGCGATGAAATTTCTATACCCGACGGAGATAATTTTTCAAAAGCCATCACCAAACTCTGGGCGCAGAACTACTTCAGCAATGTGGAGATCTTTGTTACCAAACTGGTAGGACGGGATATCGATATCGAAATAGCCGTTACGGAAAGACCGCGTTTATCCAAATTCTTTTTCAAAGGTGTACCCAAAGGCCAGGGCGAAGAACTTTCCGGCAAAACCGGATTGATACCTAACCGCGTGGTTACTGAGAACATGAAGATCTCAGCGGTAGAAGCGATCAAAAAATATTATGGTGAGAAAGGATTTCGCGATGCACGGGTAACCATTGTAGAGCGCAAAGACACCACGTTTGAAAATACACTCGCGCTGGATTTTGTTATTGACAAAGGTCCCAAAGTAAAGATCAACAATATCAATTTTGGCGGCAATTCCATTGAAGATGGCAGGCTGAAAAAACAATTCAAGGATACCAAGGAAAAATCAAGGTTAACACTTAACCCTACTTTTGATAAGGGACAGATCGTTCCCGCTGAACATTATTCATTTGAGCAGTACATGCGCGAGAAAGGGTTTCTTTCTTTCAGCAAAACCAAGCATGTACTCGATCCCTATATCCGGTTGAAATTAACAGGCGCCAAGTTTGATGAGACCAAGTACATGGATGATAAAGACAAACTGCTGGAGTACTACAACTCTCTTGGTTACCGCGATGCGGTGATTGAAAAAGATACCGTGTACCATACACAGCGGGGTGATCTGAATATCGACATCAAAGTGAATGAAGGGCGCCGGTATTATTTCGGCAATATCACCTGGCGCGGTAACACCAAATATTCAGATTCCATTCTTACCGCCATCCTCGCTATCCGCAAAGGCGATATCTATAACCTGGAAATACTGAACAAAAAGCTGGGTAAAGGGGGTGGCCCAGAAGGCGGGGATATCAGCGGGCTGTACCAGGATGATGGTTATCTTTTCTTCCGTACAGATCCGGTAGAAACAGCGGTGTATAATGATACGATCGATTACGAGATCCGCATCATAGAGGGTCCGCAGGCAACCATCAAAAACATTCGCATTGCCGGTAATGACCGTACCAAGGAATATGTGATCCGTCGTGAGTTGCGTAAGATACCCGGTGAAAAATTCCGCCGCTCAGACCTGATCCGTTCAGTAAGGGAACTTTCGCAGTTAAATTATTTCAACCCTGAAAAGATTAATCCCGTTCCCGTTCCCAATCCGGAAGACGGTACCGTGGATATCAATTATACCCTTGAAGAAAAATCAAGTGATCAGCTGGAGCTCAGCGCAGGATGGGGTGGTGCCATTGGCTTAACGGGTACTTTGGGTGTATCGTTCAATAACTTTTCTATCCGTAACATCTTCCGTAAAACAGCATGGGATCCGTTGCCGATGGGTGATGGACAGAAACTGAGCCTGCGTATCCAGAGCAACGGTAAAGCGTTCCGCTCTTATAATTTCTCTTTTACAGAACCATGGCTGGGCGGTAAAAAAAGGAATGCGCTAACGTTTAGTGTATACAATACCAAGTATGGTCAGACCTTTGATCCGGTTACCGGTTTGTTTGATCCCAAAGTGGCTGATAGCCGTTATATTTCTACCACGGGAGCAACCATCAGCCTTGCCAAACAATTGAAATGGCCCGATGACTTTTTCTCGTTGTCAATGGGTATCAACTATACACGATACAAACTCAGTAATTACCTCATCGATCCCACCAATCTTCCCGGCTTTGAGAATGGTGTGGTGAACAACCTGAACTTCCGTATAGCTTTGCAGCGTTCTTCGGTTGACCAGCCTATGTTCCCGCGCTCGGGATCAACATTCCTCCTGAGCCTGGCCGTAACCCCGCCTTATTCCTTATTTGATAAAGGCATTGCTACTGCGGAAAATCCGTATAAGTTTATCGAGTACCATAAGTGGCGATTCAATGGTGAATGGTATGTTCCCTTTGGCAAACCCAAAGGTGAGGATCACAAACAGTTTGTGTTAAAAGCAGCGGCAAAATTCGGATTCCTGGGTCGTTTCAATTCAGACCTGAAGATCTCTCCGTTTGAAAGGTTCCAGGTAGGTGATGCCGGTTTGAGTAACCAGTTTGCTTTATTGGGATATGATATTATTGCACACAGGGGCTACCCGGTGTATGATAACTCAAATCCCAAAGTAAACCCCGACCAGCAAAGCGCCCGGCAGTATTTTACGATATTTAACAAGTACACGCTGGAAATGCGTTACCCCTTGAGCCTCAACCCCAGCAGCACCATCTATGCACTCGGCTTTTTTGAAGCTGCCAATGGATGGTACAGCTTTAAAGATTATAACCCGTTCAAACTCAGGCGTTCTGTAGGTTTGGGCATGCGCTTCTTCCTTCCTATGTTCGGATTGCTTGGATTTGACTATGGCATAGGATTGGATAGGTTCACGCCGGGAGGTTCAACCAAAGATGCATCCAGGTTTACCTTTATGCTTGGCTTTGAACCGGAATAAACGCATACCTAAACCAACAAGTTTATGAAAAAGACATTCCTGCTCACCCTCGCTTTTCTTGTACTCGCATTTGCAGTACAGGCACAACGTTATGCCATCATCGATACTAAGTACATCCTTAACAAGATACCTGAATACAAGGATGCCGATAAGAAATTACAGTTGATAGGCGAACAATGGCAGAAGGAGATAGACGATAAACAGGCAACACTGGATAAGATGTACAAGAATTATGAAGCCGAGCAGTTTATGCTTACAGATGAGCTGAAAAAGAAACGCGAAGATGAATTATTCGTTAAAGAAAAAGAGGTTCGCGATCTGCAGAAAAGACGTTTTGGCTATGAAGGCGACCTGTTTAAAGAAAGGCAGAAACTGGTGAAACCCGTACAGGACAAGGTATACAACGCTGTACAGAAACTGGCGGTGGCGCGGTCCTACGATTTCATACTGGATAAAAGTGAAGGAATTACCATTATATTTGCCGACCCCAAACTGGACAAGAGCGATGATGTACTGAAGGAAATGGGGATTAGATAACGTTCAAAACAATCAATTATAAACTCTCAATTACAATGAAGAAATTACTTTTCGTGTGCGTGGCTTTAACAGCAAGCCTTTTATTTACCAATAGTACGCACGCCCAGGCGACCAAAGTGGGATATTTTGATGAAGAAAGTGTGCTCGCGAGTTTCCCCGGTATCGGAAGGATCGATACGTTGATCGCTGTTTACACCAACGATTCATTAGGCGCCGAATATAACTACCGTGTAACGGAATACCAGCGTGCAGACAGTATCTTCAAAAAAGATTCTGCCACCATGCCAGCCAAAGCACGCGAACTGGCTTTGCGCGATTTGGGTCAGAAAAGGTATACACTCGTAAACTGGCAGCAACTTGCCGGCCAGATGCGTGATGCCAAACTCGACCAATTGCTCCTGCCTTACCGTCAGCGTATGGTAGAAGCATTGAAGCAGGTAGTAGCCGAAGGAAAATATACACTGGTGCTGAATGCATCAGCTATCTCGGCCTATGTACAGCCACCCTTACTGGATAATCTTTCCATTCGAGTAGCCATGAAATTAAAGCTGCCGTTGTCAAAAGAAGTGGAAGATGCATGGAAAGCAGCAGCCGGTGGCGGTTCACCTGCGGCACCTAAGAAATAGTAGACTTCCTGATTAGTTGGAATAATATTCAGCAGGAACCCCGCGCATGCCGCGGGGTTCTTATTTTTGTATATGCAGTCAAAAGGACCCATAGGTATATTCGATAGTGGTTACGGCGGGCTAACGATACTCAAAGAGATCGTACAGCAATTACCGGAATACGATTATATATACCTGGGCGACAATGCCCGCGCACCCTATGGTCCGCGTTCCTTTGATACGGTTTACCATTACACTTTGCAATGCGTGCAGTGGTTCTTTAAACAGGGTTGCGAACTGGTGATACTGGCCTGCAACACCGCATCCGCAAAAGCCCTTAGAACCATCCAGCAGAATGACCTTCCACGTATAGGTCCGAATAAGCGCGTACTCGGGGTAATCAGGCCCACCACGGAGATCATTGGCCAGTTCTCTAAAACAGGAAACGTAGGCATACTGGGAACAACGGGTACCGTTGCAAGCAACAGTTACCCCATCGAGATTGCTAAATTTTTTCCTGATCTGAAAGTGTACCAGGAAGCCTGTCCTATGTGGGTGCCTTTGGTGGAGAACAATGAATACAATAACCCGGGCGCTGATTATTTCATCAAGTCACATCTTGATCATCTGCTAAGTAATTCAGGAGATATAGACACTTTGCTGCTCGCCTGTACACATTACCCGCTGCTGCTGGGTAAGATTAAACAATTTCTTCCATCGCATCTCACCGTAGTAACACAGGGCGAGATTGTTGCTGCCAGCCTGAAAGAATACCTTGCACGTCATAAAGAGATGGCGGAAAAGATCAGTCGGGGCGGGCGCGTGAATTTCTACACCACCGATGCCACTGATGATTTTGATGCGCATGCGGGCAGTTTCTTCGGAAAAGCTGTGTGGTCAGAACATGTTGAACTTGCAGGACAGGGCTAAAAAGGGAAAGCTGTTAGGGATTAGCGGTTAGCCGTTAGCAGATTCTCCCCAAAGCTAGTTGCCAACTGCTAACCGCTTCATAATCAGCGCTAATATGGCCTTTTTCCTAAAAAATTCCTGTTTTTTGCCCCTGCAATTATGGATTTCCTTACCTTTGCCGTCCTTTCACAGGCAGCGGTATGGTGACTGCGGCAATGAAAAGAAACAATATTTAGCTGGTTAGTAAAAAACAAGAACATGAAACGTACATTCCAACCACATAAGCGTCGTCGTAAAACCGTTCACGGTTTCCGCAAGCGTATGGAAACAGCCAATGGCCGCAAGGTATTGTCAAGCCGCAGGGCGAAAGGTCGTAAGAAACTGAGTGTTTCAAGCGAGAAAGGATTAAAATAATTCCCAACCCCTTTGCGGGTTTAGAAGAAAAATAAATATAGCCTCATCTTCTGATGGGGCTTTTTTAGTTTAGCAGGATAATGGCAGCATTGTATTCCTATAACAAAAAAGAAAAACTCAAAAGCCGCAAGCTTATTGAAGAACTGTTTGCCAAGGGCAGACCGCTCTCTGCGTTTCCGTTGAAAGTTTTTTTTGTGTTGCTTCCTGTAACAGCGGAGCAAACCGTGCAGGCCGGCGTAGGTGTGAGTGCGCGCAATTTTAAAAAAGCGGTTGACCGTAACCGAATCAAACGTTTATTGCGTGAGGGCTATCGTCTTAACAAAGAAACCCTGCATACGGTTGCAGATGAACAGCAAAAAAAGCTGGCGGTATTCTTTTTGTATACCGGAAAAGAATTGCCCGACTTTACACTGATCAACGAAAAAATGCGCGCAGTGCTTATAAAACTTACCGATGAACTCAAACGATAAAGACTTCTCTTCTCCAAAACAAAGATCCCTATGGAAATGGGTGATGGTCGTGTTGTCGTACCCGTTCATTTTATTGATCCGGATATATCAATATATTATCTCGCCGGTGATCGGCCCTAAATGCAGGTTCACACCCACCTGTTCACATTATTCAGTGGAAGCTTTTCAAAAACATGGATTACTCAAGGGGGGATGGCTTACAGTGAAAAGGATCGCCCGGTGCAGGCCAGGTGGTGG
>JANPIE010000184.1:0-18258 GCA_031424835.1 Chitinophagaceae bacterium | reverse complement strand
CTGTAAATCGCAACAGTGTCAACAGAAGCCGCTTTACCTGCCAGCGAAATAAGCATGAGGAAATTGAGGAAAAGGGTTTTCATGTTTTTGGGTTATTTGGGTTATTTGGGTTGCGTGCTTCGGGAGTGGTTATTCGGGAGTAGTGAGTTAGTGGGGAGAAATTTGTGAGTGAAAATGTATAGGTCTATTTTTCACCTCTCACTTTTCAATTCTCACTCACGTCTCACGTCTGACGACTCACGAAGCACGCAACCCAAATAACCCAAATAACCCAAACACATGAAAACCCTTTTCCTCAGTTTCCTCATGCTTATTTCGCTGGCAGGTATTGCGGCTTCTGTTGACACTGTTGCGATTTACAGCGCGGCCATGCATCGCAACATTAAGACGATTGTTGTTAAGCCCGCATCTTATGGAAATAATGAACGCCTGCCGGTTGTATATCTTTTGCATGGCGCTTACGGAAATTATGCAAACTGGATCACAAGGGTGCCCCATATACAGGAACTGGCCGACAGATATAAAATGCTGATCGTTTGTCCCGATGGCGGCTCTACCAGTTGGTACTATGACAGTCCCGTAGATACCACCTATCGCTTTGAAAGTTTTGTAGGCGTAGAAGTGCCGAAATATATTGATGCGCATTACAATACCCTTGCGGAAAGAAATGGCAGGGCCATAACAGGGCTGAGTATGGGCGGACATGGCGGCATCTTCCTTGGCTTCCGGCATGCCGACCTGTACAGCGCCTGCGGCAGTACAAGCGGCGCATTGCATACCACTGTTATCAGGAAAGGATACGATGTGGAGAAGCGTTTGGGGGATACTGCCCTCAACAGCAAATACTGGAACGACTGGAGCGCATTGAATATAGTGGAGCATTACCCAAAAGATTCCCTTGCCATACTGATCGATTGCGGAACAGAAGATATGGTGCTCCCTATGAACCGTGCCATGCATGAAAAATTGCTGAAGCTGAAAATACCGCACGATTACACAGAAAGACCCGGAGGCCATAATTGGGCATACTGGAAGTCATCAATTGATTACCAGTTATTATTTTTCAGGAAACACTTTGATAAGGTTTTGCGGAAACAGGCGTGAGCTGTCGTTGTGTTAAGTTGCAGGTGATAAGTTATAGGTAGTAATCGTTGTTGGTGGGGGAGGTTAATGAGTGTGTGGTATTTCCCTATTGTTTTTTTGTCTGTCGTAGCTGTAATCCGAAATTGATACCAAAGCTGCTCAATTGAATATTTCCCAGGCCCACGCCCCCCATGGGAATTTTTGCATAGGGTTCTATCAGGAGGGATAGGTTTTTTGTGACGCGGTTCTCGAAGCCGCCCGACAGGTGCAACACGGAAAATATATGTGTCTCACTTGAAAGGTACGAAGCGTTCCGCGTAACCGGCATACCCTGGTTGTAAAAGAAATAATTATAGCGCTCGCTGGTCATAAAATAAGATGAGAGGCCGGAACTGATAAAATAACTGTTTCTTCCGCGGTTGCTGAAATCATAGCGCAACAACAAAGGCACATCCCACATACGGCAGTAGCCCTGTACGTTTTCCAGTTTATAATAGCTAACCCATGACCCTTTGGGTGCGGTAAAATCTTCGCCAGCCAGTTTATAATTTTTCTGTGTATAAATAGCACCCGTATAAACAGACCAACGTTTATTCAGGTGATAACCCAGCTTTACGCCCAGGTTAAAACCGGGATCGTAGTTGTACCTGAATTTTACCGTACTCTTATCCGCTCCTGCTATAACTGCTACACTAAATCCTTTTTCAAAATCAGGAAACGCCTTGGGTTTTCCAAACACGCTTTCAGCAATAACGGCCTCGCCCGAAGTTTCCTGTATAGCGGTTTCCTCTTTCACCACCGCTGTCTTCACAGTTTCGGCGGTTTTAGCTGCCGCAGCGGGTTGGGATTGGGCTTCGCCTGTGGGTTGCGGCTGGGTTACAATGGCATTCGCCGCAGGAGCCTGCTGAACAGATTTGGCTGCCGGTGCAGGCGATTCTATTTTCAACTGGCCAGTAGATGATGCCCGAGGATCCGGGAAATGCCGGGTGGATAATGAAACCTTTTGGTTTCGTTTTTTGTTTCCGGTGGTGGTCTGCGCAGGCACGCTTAATTGAGTGGCAGGGTTGTTCATTGGTTCCTGCAAAACAGCAGTTGCTCCGGGGCGGGCTGTATTTTCTGCAGGGATGCTAACCGTTTTATCAGCCGGGTTTTGTGTTGCATTTATTTTTTCAATGGAATGAGCGGGATTGTTCTTCGCCAGTGATTGGGTATGGCTGTTTTCGCGCTGCAATAGCCAATAGCCCGCGCCTCCCACGAGCAAGGCAGGGAGCAAAAGCCAAACCCATCCAAACCGGCGTTTGTTATCAACGGGCAGCACAGTATCCAGTTGCGCTTCCATTTTTTGCCAGTTTGCATTACCGGGTGCATCATATCTGCCGGCTGCTTCCCTGCTTACATGGTCCAGTTCATTATCGTCGCCAAGATTATGCATATACTTTATACTCGGTTTGTTGGGTGATCATTTTCCTTAAGTTATTTCTTGCCTTTGACAGGTTGGATTTTGAAGCGCCCACACTAATGTTAAGCGCCGTTGAAATTTCTTCATGCGTAAACCCTTCTATCACGAACAGGTTGAAAACTGTCCTGTATACCGGTGTCAGCCTGCGCACAGCGTCCATGATTTCGTTATAGGTCAGTCGGTCAATCCCTGTTTCCTGTGCGTCTGCAAAGCGCTCATTTTCTTCGCTGATTTCCTGGCTCGCCAGTTTAAGGTGCGTGCGCCGCAGGTGATCAATGGATGTGTTCACCACGATACGTTTAAACCAGCCTTTCAGCAAAGCCTCAGGCTCCCCGCTCCGGCTGCTGTCAAATTGCCCGATATTCTTAAACAGCTTCATAAACGACTCGCTAACCAGTTCTTCCGCCTCCTCCTGCCTGCTTACATAACGGAAGCTGATCTTCATTGCATAATCAAATAGCCAATGATACAGGTCACGCTGGCTGTTCCGGTCATTTTTACAACAACCAGCTATCAAGTTCGGTATGTGAGGGGTGTCCCGGTGCAATGGTTTACAGGATACAGTTTTGAATCCGCGTACTAAAACTAGCTCTAATTTAGAGAATACGCAATCGGATAGGTGGGGGTTGCCTCGGGGGAGTAGGGTCCATGGTCGATGGTCGATAGTCCATGGTCCATAGTCTTTAGTCCATAGGCAATAATCAGATGTACATAAGTCAAATGCTATCGACCATGGACCATCGACTATGGACTATCGACTTCCTTCAAAAAAATCTTGCTTAATCAATTGAATCTAATTCGCTAACCGCCGGTGCTGCCAGTGCGTACGGCTTTCTTCTTGCCGGAGGTTTTCTTTTCAAATTCCATCACTTCTTTAGGCTTGGTCTTTGCCGGAACTGCGGCTGTTTTGCCCTGGCTGGTATCACCGGCAACTTTCTGCATGCCTTTGGCCACACTTTCTGCATCAGGCTCCTGTAATCGGTCCAGTATGTATTTCTCGGTGCGGATCAGGGCACCACTATTGGGATAATAATACTTCCAGGTGCCATGCCGCAAGGAACGGCCTTCATTTTTTACCACCACCATCTCGTATCGGTTGGGATCTTTGAGATCCTGCACATCTATGGTATCAAAAGCTTTGTCGGGGTTAACTGCCCTCCACACTTCTTCCCGTTCCATCCCATTAAGGGTAAAATAGCGTGAAATGCCATTTTTGTGTCCCCATTTATAGGTTTCAACGGCTAAGGGGTCACCCATCATATTAAATCGTCTCCAAACGCCTTCTTTGCGGTCGTTAAAGAATACGCCCTCCTCTTCAAAACCCGGCTCACCGCGTAAGGGTGCCACCCGAACAAGCCAGCGGCCCTGTTTTAGCCCGTTCCTGTCAACGCAGTCCAAAGTGTCCCCTTTACTGCTGACACGATATGTTTTGCACTGCGCGGAGACCGCCAATGAAAATAATATGAACATGAACAGCAGGAGACACCGCATAATCGCTAAATTGGAAACCAAAATTACCACTATTCATTTCTGCCATGAGAAAATTAACAATCCTGTTATCCGCACTTATTGTACTAAGCGCCCAGGCGCAGGTGAGGCCCACATCCGCGTCCGACCGTTTGCAGGCCAACACCCAGCGCAAATTATTGCAACAACGATCCACGCTGACAACTTCGTTCCGGAATGTTGGCCCCACCGTTATGAGTGGGCGGGTATCAGATCTTGATGTCAATCCCGATGATCCTACCGAGTTTTATGTTGCGTATGCTTCTGGTGGATTATGGCATACTGTTAACAATGGACAGAGTTTTGTTTCGGTTTTTGATTCCGTTGATGTGCTCACCATTGGTGATATAGCCGTGAACTGGAAGACCCGTACCATCTGGGTGGGAACGGGCGAAGTCAACAGCAGCCGATCTTCCTATGCAGGTATTGGCGTATACCGCTCAGTAAATAACGGAAAAACCTGGGATTACCTGGGATTACCCGAAAGTCATCATATAGCCAAGATACAATTGCATCCCACTGACAATAATATCGCATGGGTGGCGGTACTGGGCCACCTGTACTCTCCCAATAAAGAACGTGGCATTTATAAAACGGTTGATGGGGGCCAGAACTGGAAGCTTACACTTTCTATAGACGCCAACACGGGTGCAAGTGACCTGGACATCAATCCAAAAAATCCGAATGAATTATATGCAGCGATGTGGTACCGCACTCGCAGTGCCTGGAATTTTGAGGAGGGTGGCAGGACCAGCGGCATTTATAAAAGCATGGATGGAGGTGATAACTGGCAACTGGTTAGTAAAGAGGGCTCCGGGTTTCCGTCAGGGGATGGTGTAGGCAGGATCGGACTTGCAGTAGCGCAGCAAAATTCAAATATTGTGTATGCGGTGGTAGATAATAATTTTCGCCAGCCCGATACCTCGTTGCGCCGCACAGATTCCACAAGGTATGTATTGCGCGATTTTAAGGACCTCACCAAAGAACAGTTCCTGGCCCTGGATGATAAAAAGCTTGCGGCATTTATAAGCTCTCCCCGTAATGGCATTCCAGCAAAATATACGGCGGCTTCCGTTAAAGAGGGCGTGGCTTCTGGTAAATTTCAACCCTCGGTAATCTGGGATTTCTTATTCGATGCCAATACCGCGTTGTTTGAAACGCCCATCATAGGCTGCGAAGTGTATAAAAGTGAAGATGCAGGTCTTACCTGGAAAAAAACCAATACCAAACCTCTTTCCATGTACAGCACTTATGGCTATTATTTTGGTAAGATATGGTTAAGCCCGGTTAACGATAATAAAGTAGTATTGACAGGTTTCGATATCGAAATGAGTGCGGATGGAGGCAAGACATTCAAATACATAGGCGGCGATAATGTACACGCAGATCACCACGTGGCATGGATGAATCCCAAAAAGGATAGTCACATGATCATTGGAAATGACGGAGGTGCCAACATCACTTACGATGATGGCGCCCATTGGTTCAAAGCCAATACGCCGGCAGTGGGCCAGTTTTATCATATCAGTTTTGATATGGCCAGGCCTTATAATGTATATGGTGGTCTGCAGGACAATGGAACCTGGTATGGTTCCAGCACCACGCGCGAAAATTTCGACTGGTTTGATTCCGGTGATTACCCCTATAAGAGCATTGGCGGCGGCGATGGTATGCAGGTTCAGGTTGACTGGCGCGATAATAAAACAGTGTATAGCGGATCGCAATTTGGCGCCTACACCAGGCAAACCATTGGCACACGCGATAGAAGGTCCGTGCGCCCTCCCCGTGATCTGGGAGAACCTGCGCTCCGTTACAACTGGCAAACACCCATCTTATTGAGCCGCCATAACCAGGATGTTTTTTATTACGGCACCAATAAATTTCACCGCTCATTTACTAAGGGAGATAGCGCCATCACCCTCAGTGCCGACCTCACTACCAATCCAAAACAGGGCGATGTGCCTTTTGGAACACTTACCACGATGAGTGAGAGCCCGCTGCGTTTTGGTTTGATTTATGTGGGTTCCGACGACGGGAATATACAGGTTACAAAAGACGGGGGATATACCTGGAACCTTGTTACCAAAAAATTACCCAAAGGTTTATATGTGAGCCGGGTTACTGCCAGTGCTTTTAAGGAAGGCCGGGTATACGCTACGCTGAATGGTTACCGCAATGATAATTTCCAGCCTTACCTGTATGTAAGTGATGACTATGGTGATACCTGGATGCAGTTGGGAAAAGATTTGCCCAATGAACCAATCAACGTGATCAGGGAAGATCTTACCAATGAAAATATTCTTTACGTAGGCACAGATGGTGGCTTATACGTAAGCCTCGATGCGGGCAGCAGTTTCATGATGTGGACCAAAGGATTGCCCTACAGCGTACCGATACATGATATTGCCATCCATCCGCGCGAGAACGAAATTATTTTGGGTACGCATGGCCGAAGTATCTATATCGCAAAGCTCGATGATGTGCAGAAGCAGGCAAAAAAATAAGAGCAGAAAATTGAAACAGGAAACTGGAATAACTCCGTGTAGCGCTGTGCGCTCCCAGGCTCTGTGGTGAAGCCTTCGCATCGTTCCCGAACAGAAGGGTTTACCACGGAGGCGCGGATTACACGGAGTTTCACAAAGGGCATTATACAACTCAGAATCCTGGGCTTCCAAAAAAAGCAGGGGATAAATCAAAACGGAATTGCCCTAATCAACCTGGTCCTATATTCTGTATACCCTTATTCAAAGCCGCGCTTTTATTTTTTCAATCTCATCATAGCCCAGTATTAATTTTTTTTCCTCTCCATTATAACTGACTGATACTTTTAGGTCGTTGGGTTGAAGAAAACGAAAACTGCCATCTGCATTGACAATACCATCCGCGGGATTTTCAACAGTAAATTTGGCTGCATAACTGAGTGAGCAGGTGAGCCCGCTCGTATACGTAATAACGGGATTGATGCGCAGGTAATATTTTCCCGTATAGGCACTTTTGATGATTTCCTGTTGTATCTCCCAGGTGTATTGGCTGCGGTCTGTTTCGCCCGCAAACAGCAGGAGAATATTGGGCACCCGTTTACGCCAGCTGGCCAGGGTATGATTGGCATCTTTTACTTCGTAATAAAAGATGTTCTCCAGCAGGCGTTGGTTTGTGTGGGAGATGAAGGGTACATAATAGTTCCATTCGCCTGTGCCCACATCAAAATAATAAACCTGGTCGTCCCGGGCTTTTGAAGCTTCGGTGAACAGTTTAAAATCCTGCACCCAGTAGGACGGTGATAAGCCGGCCGCGAATTTGAATACCGTGGGATGATTCAATGCAGACCATACGGCATGCAAACCGCCAAATGAATATCCCGCAATACCCCTTGTTTTGCCTGCAGAAAAGTTTTTTTCTATAAAGGGTACGATTTTCTCTACCAATTTTTTTGTGTACGTGTGCGCCCTGGGTGTATAATCGCCAAAGTCCTGCCGTGCTCCTGCATCTTCATAGGGCAGGTAATGGGAGGATCTGTCTTTGTTACTTTTAATGGCTACCATGATCAGTGGCCCGATCATTTTTCGGGCAATCATTTCATCGGCAATCGCGTCCATATTCAAACCCTGTTCACCAAAAATGGTTTGTCCATCATTTACATAAAGGGTTTTGTAGCTCTCTGTATTGTCGTATCCCGGTGGCAGGTAAATAAGCAGATCCAAACCACTTGCTGATCGTTGCACTACGCTTCCTTTCGCAACAGGCTGAGACGCCAGTTCCCTACCGCAACACAGCAGCACCGCAACAACCAGGCAATGAAGGATGTATTTTGTCAAGGGTACTGTTTGGCTTCAATATAGGGAATTATAGCGCAGTTGCTGCGGCAGCTTTGCCCGGGCAGTCAGATTAGGTACCGGAGCCGGAAAATTATATGGCGGGCTGAAAGGTATTCATGATTTTTTTCGCTTTCCGGAACGATAGATCCTACTGGCTTTCTCTATCAGACCTAGAAATTCCCGCTGGTGGTGGTCATTCACGTCTGCTGCGGTACGGGCAAGTTGCTGAACATCTTCAAAATGATACTCCTTAACAAAATTGGATTGTTTCAGCATGGAACCAAACATGGCTACGCTGGCTGCAAAACGATAGCACGAATCGGCTTCTTCCAATCGCGAGAGATTGTAGCTGACGGAAAAACTTTGTTTTGCCGCAATATTGGTTCCCGCAATCCGGTATTGCATGTGCATAGTTGCCAGGGGTATATTCAGGAAAACAGAATCATTTGTAACGGTTTGCAGCTCGAAGAGGGCCATCATGGAATGACCACTTCCCACTTCACCTCCTTCAATTTCACTGGTACTGTCCTGTACTGCATTTTTTTTATTGTCAAAACCTATCAGCCTGTATTCCCTGACTACTTTCGGGTCAAACATTATTTTGAGTGATGCGTTATTGGCAACAGCATAAACGGTTTGTGTAAATTCCGTTACCAGTACTTTCTGTGCTTCCTGTAAATTGTCGATGTATGCAAAATTGCCATTGCCTTTTTTTGCAAGCGTTTCCAGTTTGCTGTCTTTGTAGTTGCCCATGCCCACACCCAGGCAGGTGAGGTAGATACCTGTTTGCCGGTAGCTGGTAATCATGTCTTCAAGTTCTTTTTCTGAATGTTGTCCAACATTGAAATCACCATCGGTAGCCAGTATCACCCGGTTGTTGCCGTTCCTGATCAGGTTTTTTTTTGCGAGGTCATACGCGATCCTGATGGCGCCCTCACCCGGTGTATCACCACCTGCAGTGAGAGAATCGATCACCGATTTTATTTTTTGCTTATGGCTTCCACCGGTGGGCGGCAATGCAATACCCACACCACCCCCATAGGTAACCAGGGTAAGTGTGTCTATCTCACGCAGATTGTCTACCAGCAATTTAAAGGCAGCCTGTAACAGGGGCAACCTGTTGGGTTTGTCCATGGAACCTGAGATGTCTATTAAGAACACAAGGTTGGACGGTGGTATGCTATCGAGGTTTAGTTTGGGGGCGTTGATGTTAAGGAACAACAGGCGGTTGCCGGCGTTCCATGGGCAGGTGGTTAGTTTTGAACGTGCGCTGAATGAATTTGGCGGGGGCTTGTCTTCTTTTCTGGAAAAATTAAAGTAATTGAGCATCTCTTCGATGCGTATCGCGTCTTTGGGAACCTGCATGCCGTTACTGAGAAAACGGCGGATATTGCTGTACGCCGCTTTATCAATGTTAAGGGCAAAACCGGTTTCGGGATAAGTAGCGGCATCCACAAAAGTATTTTCTACCAGGCTGGTATAACTCTCACCCGGACCCGTGAAAGCAGCCAGGTTTTCCGGCTTCAGGTTGGTAGTGGCAGAGGCCAGTTTAGGGTTATAAAGATTGGCAGTAGAGGGAAGCATTCTCAGTATAAAGGAATGGAAACGGCGGGTATCAACCAGCGCTTTCCAGGTTTCATATCCTTCCAGGCTAAGTGTAACCGTATCTTCTGTGGTATTTACCGGGATGCCAAACGTGCCCCCGTAGCCGCTATAGTATGGGTATGCACCCCGGGAGGCAAGATGGATCTTAACGCCTTCCAGCAATCGTCCCCTGCTATCTTTGACCTCACCGCGCAGGTAAAACTGGCTATAGAGGGAAGGGATGTTACCCAATAAAAACAATGCCCAAATGAGCGTTTTCATCTGGCCTATTTATAACAATATAACGCAGAATGGAAGAAATTAATATACCCCTTACCTGTATTGGCAAAAATTTAGGCTTCGCCTTCAAGCTGGTAAAGCTCGCGGATATTGCGGCCCAGTCCGTCGAAATCAAGCCCGTAGCCGAGCACAAATTTGTTGGGGATAGAAAAACAGCAGTAGTCTATCGTCATGGGAAATACTGTTGCGTCTGGTTTGTGCAGCAGCACGGCCACTTTGAGGGAAAGCGGTTGCTGGTTCCTTAACTGGGGCAGGAACTCGTTCATTGTCTTGCCTGTATCGATGATGTCTTCTAGGATCACCACATGCCTGTCGTTAATGTCTGTATCAAGCCCGATGGCAGTAATTACCTGGCCCGACGATTTGGTTCCTTTATACGAGGCGAGTTTAATGAAACAGATCTCCGCTTCAAAATCGATCTCTTTAAAAAGATCAGAAGCAAACATGAATGAACCATTGAGTATGGCGATAAAAAGTGGTTTTTTGCCTGCGTAATCCTTCTTCAATTCCGCTGCAAGCTCTTTTACTTTTTCGAGAATCAATGATTCTGGTAAATAAGGTATAAACACCTTATCATGAACGGTGATGTTTGCCATGCAGTGGTTATTGGTGGATCAGCTGGTTATTTTCTTTGCGTTTTTCACAACAGGCTTCTCAACAACTGCCTGTGTTATGGTACGCAAATATATCTTTTCACCGGTAGAAAGCGTGGTGCCTTTTCTTAGATTGTTGTATTCAAGCAGGTTCTCAAGCCGAATACCTTCCTGCTGGCTGATATCATGCAGGCTTTCTCCCGAGGATACCGTATGAAAATCCACCGCGCCTTTTTTCTGTTTCTTTTCTACGAACATCAACCGGTCTTTGTCCAGTATATCCATTTCTGCGAGGTCATTGTATTCCAGTAATTTTCCAAGCGGAAGATCATACTGGTTGGCAAGCGCGAGCAGCGACGTGCCAGCAACCGCATAGATCACCTTTGAATGGTTGATGGTAAATATCCCCGCCGGGTAAGCCACCGTTTTTTGTGCAGCATTACCCAAACCCGCGGTTTCCACTCTTTCTCCACTACCCTCCATCACCTCATCAACTATTTTAACCTCTCCAACCACTTTAACGTCTCCAATCACTTCAACGTCTCCCACTACTTTATCCTCTTTAACTGCTTTACCCTCTTTAACTTCTTTAACCTCTCCCCTCACCAAAACCTCATCCTTCCCCACAGCATCATTCTGCCGGGCAATCGCCAGCAGACTGTACTGCTGCAATTGGTATTCATTGATCAGTTTCATTAATTTCTGCGGGTAGGCAGGATTGGTAGCATACCCTGCTTTTTTCAATCCTTTGGCCCAGCCTTCATAATCGGTAGGATCCAGTTTGAACAGGAATGCGTAGTGTGCACGCGTCTTTAAAAAATCGGAGTGGTCCCTGAAAGATTCATCTGCTGATGGATACACGCGAAAGCATTCGCCTTTTGCATCGTCATCGTGATACATTTTTTCGCCCGTCCATTCTGTTTTACATTTTATGCCGAAGTGGTTATTGGATCCTTTCACCAGGTCGCTTTCGCCTGATTGTGACTCGAGTATACCCTGCGCCAGCGTTATGGAAGCCGGTACACCGGTACGCATCATTTCTGTGATGGCAATTTCTTTATAGGTATTGATATACGATTCGATTTTTTGCTTTTGTGCATGCGCCGCAAGGGTAAACATTACGCAAACGAATAAAATCATTTTTTTCATGCGGATTTTTTTTTGATCAGTTGCACACCGTCCCTGATCGTTACAAATACATTTTCTGTTCTTGTATCGGCCTGTACATGCCGGTTGAACGCGTGTATGGCTTTGGCATTCTTGCCGGTGATCGGTTGTTCCAGTACTTCTCCATGAAACAACATATTATCAGCCACTATAATTCCCCTGCTACTTAATCGCGGTACGATTAACTCGTAATAATCTATGTATGATGTCTTGTCTGCGTCTATAAAAACGAGATCCCATGGATACTGCAATCCCGGAATAATCTCCCTTGCATCGCCTATATGCAAATGTATCTGGTTATTTCCAGTGAATTTGCTAAAATTTTCCTTTGCTGTGGCTGCATCCTGCTCCCGTAACTCAATGGTATGCAGCTCTCCTCCGCCTTCCAGGCCCACTGCCAGGCAAAGCGCGCTGTAACCGGTAAATGTGCCTATCTCCAGAACGTATTTCGGACACAGAATAGTACTGAGAAAGGAAAGAAATTTTCCCTGCACATGACCGCTCAGCATATGGGCCATGGGGTGGTGCTCCACGGTTTGCCTGTTTACCGCAGCGAGTAAGGCATCTTCAGGCGAAGTAAAACTTGCGGCATACGCTTCTGCGAGCGGGTGTATGAGGTCCATAGGTAATGGGTTAATAAGCTATGGTTCGTTAGCGGTTAGCTAATGGCAACTAGCTGCTGGCTGCTTCCCTGTTGGGTTTGGAAAAAAGATACAATCCCAGGAATGTTATCAGTCCGTTAATGATCAGTAGTTCCAGGCCTATTTCAAATGAACCGAATAACTGCTTCTGGTATTTATCAAGGAGAAAACAAATAACGGGCGCCGCCACACAGATATAGGGAACGAACGCATCATTCACTTTTCGTTTGGTTAATATGCCAAAAGTAAACAGGCCCAGCAATGGTCCATACGTAAATGTGGCCACTTTCAGTATCAGGCCTATCATACTGGAATCGTTTATCCATTTAAACATCATCACAAATAACAGGAACAGCAACGCAAATGAAAGGTGTACGCGTTGCCGTAATTTTTTCTGCTGTGCATCGTTCATATCGGTCCTTCTCTGCATTCCGAGTATATCAATGCAGAAGGTAGAAGTAAGTGCAGTGATGGCCCCGTCGGCACTGGGGAACAAGGCAGATATGAGCGCAATGATAAAGATTACCGACACAGCCGGGGGCATATGCTCCAGTGCGATTGTAGGGAAGAGCTTATCACCCGTTGCAGTGATACCCAGTTGTGACGCGTAGAGATATAATAACCCGCCCAGGAACAAAAAGATCAGTATCACCACCAGCAGTATCACCGACATGGTAATCACATTTTTCTGTGAATCCTGCAGCCTTCTTACAGATATGTTTTTCTGCATCATTTCCTGGTCCATACCTGTCATGGTAACGGTAATGAAGGCACCGGCGAGAATCTGCTTAACAAAAAAAAGTTTGCTATCCGGATCAGTGAAAAATATTTTCGAATATCCTTTTTCACTCATTGCCTGGAGGCTTTCTCCAAGTCCCATATTCAGGCTGCTCAGGATATAAATGGCGCAGATCACCAGCCCCGCGAGCATGCAGGTGGTTTGCAAAGTATCCGTCCATACAATGGTTTTTACGCCGCCTTCATAGGTATACAGGAGTATCATGACCAGTATGATAAGCGTAGTTGCCCAGAATGGAACATGGAAACTATCGAGTATGGCGGCCTGCAGGATGTTTACCACCAGGTATAACCTTGCTGTGGCACCCAGTATACGCGAGAGAATAAAAAAACCAGCGCCCGTTTTGTATGAAGTAAAACCCAAACGGCTTTGCAGGTATTTGTAAATGGAAGTAAGGTTGAGTTTATAGTATAAGGGTAACAGCACGAAAGCAATCAGTAAATACCCGATCAGGTAGCCAAGGGTAATCTGGAAATAGGCAAATGATTCACGTGCCACTGCGCCAGGTACGCTTACAAAAGTAACACCACTCAGAGAGGTGCCGATCATACCAAAGGCCACCAGCATCCAGTTGCTGTTTTTGTTACCGATAAAAAAAGAATCGTTATTGCTGTTCCGGCCGGTATACCAGGCCACCCCCAGAAGGATCAGGAAATAAGCTATGACAAAGGAGAAAAGGATAATCGGGGACATATGGGGCGTAATTAAATCGTTAACAAAACGAATTTGAAAAGTAGTAAAAATATTTCACCTATTTTGCCGCTGTTAAAACTGTTTTATGAAGCTTACCAGCATAGCGGTATTCTGTGGCTCAAAGAGTGGTGCGAACAGCCTCTATGAACAACATGCCTATGCCCTGGGCAGGGCCATGGCTGAAAGGAGCATTACGCTGGTATATGGAGGTGGTAACAAGGGGTTGATGGGTGCGGTGGCCAATGCAGTGATGGATCATGGGGGCCAGGTGATTGGTGTTATTCCCCGCATTCTTACGGAGTGGGAACACCAGCATGAAGGCATCACTGACCTGCGGGTGGTGGATGATATGCATGTGAGAAAAAAAATGATGTACGAACTATGTGACGCATCCGTGATTTTGCCCGGTGGTAACGGCACACTGGATGAACTTTTTGAAATGCTTACCTGGAACACCTTGAACATACACAACAAAAAAATAGTGCTGCTCAATTCAGCAGGATTTTATGATCACCTGGTGCAGCATATAGACACGATGGGACGCGAAGGATTTCTCTACAGCGACTGGCGTGAAAGATTGATTGTTTGCGATGACCCGGTAACCGCTATCGACTTTTTGGCCTGAGGTATATGCCAAACCCGGCGCGGAAGACGGGTAGTGGGTCGTTGTATTGATCCCGGTACGGGGAATTGAAATTCTGCAGTACATCAATCATAAGTGTAACGTAGGAATAATGCCCGCCAACCTGCCTTGATCCGTAGCCGATACCTACCAACAGGCTCTCTGCATTATAGTTGAATTTGCCGCTTTGTCCTGTAAGTACGTTTCGCTGGGAGGAACTGATCCAGTTATACTCGGGCTGAACCTGTACGTGTAAAAAGTTGACGGGCCAGATACGCACAAATGTGCCTGCCCCATAGTTGAAATTTCTGAAACGGATGCTGCTATAGTCGGAGGCGTTTTGGGAAAAGTAATTAAAATTGAGTGCAACACCCGCATCCAGCCAGCGGGTAACGCTGTAACCCACTTCCGGATTGAGACCAACATTGAACGACCTGTCTGCAATACCCAGGTTTAGCCCAGATCCAAAAAAGATATTTTCTCTTTTGAATTTTCCTTTCGTTACTTCCATTTCCTCATCATTCTGCGCAAAAACGGCGAATGATAAAAGTGTCAGGATAAAGCTGAACAAAAGTTTTTGTGTCTTCATGATTGGATTTTACCAGGCAAACCTAGTCATTTAGGAATGTCAAATATTTTTCCGGCATTTAAAATATTGTTAGGATCAAAAGCCTGCTTGATCTGGCGCATCAAACGCAGGTTGGATTCCCTGAAAACGGTATCGAGATACGGTTTCTGTATCAATCCCACTCCATGTTCCCCGCTGATGGTTCCCCCCAGTTCGTTTACCAGCACAAATAGCTGCGTGAGTGCCCGCGTCATCTCGGCGTTACCGTGGCTGTTTTTAATGGTAGGGTGATTGATTCTGATATGCAGGTTACCATCGCCTGCATGGCCATAGCATACAACGGCAAATCCATGTTGTTTACCCAGCGCCTTTACGCCCCTGATCAGTGCGGGGAGTTCTGCCCTGGGCACTACTGCGTCTTCTTCAATAGTATAGCCACTTGTTTTGGCTGCTTCCGCTACACGGCGGCGGAGTTTCCATAATTCCGCTTTCTGTTGTGCATCATCTGCAAAAAATATTTCACCCGCTTCAAACTGGGCAAGCAGTTCAGCTATGGATTCCATATCGGCCATCAGAACATCCATATTGTTGCCGTCCACTTCTATGATCAGGTGCGCTTCAATGGAATCATTTACAGGCACAGCGCTGCTTTCCACCATCCGGCTCACGATCATCAATGCGTCTATCTCTACCAGCTCCAGTGCGCTGGGGACAAAACCCGCCCTGAAAATAGCACTAACGGCCTCGCTCGCTTTTTCAAGGGAGGCAAAGGGTACCAGCATCAAAAGGTCGTATTTAGGAAAGGGGATAAGCCGCAACACGATCTTCGTAACTATGCCCAGGGTTCCCTCACTGCCTACCATGAGTTGCGTGAGGTTATAACCTGTTGAATTTTTCAAAACATTGGCACCAGTCCACATAATTTCACCTGTAGGCAATACCACCTCCAGGTTTAGCACATAATCTTTAACGACGCCATATTTTACGGCTTTGGGTCCACCGCTGTTTTCTGCAATATTGCCACCTATAAAGCAACTGCCCCTGCTGCTGGGATCGGGTGGATAGAACAGGCCTTTTTCCTTTACGGCATCCTGTAACACTTCCGTAATTACGCCTGGCTCTGTGGTTACCTGGAGGTTGCGTTCGTCAATGGAGAGGATCTGGTTCATGCGCTCGGTAGACAGCAATACACCGCCCAGGTGCGGAAGGGCGCCTCCACTAAGGCCGGTGCCCGCGCCGCGGGGTGTAACGGGTATTTTTTCGCGGTTGCACAGTTTCAAAATGGAGGATATCTCGTCTGCTGTACGGGGTTTCAGTACAACTTCGGGCAGGTACAACAGCTCTTCCGTTTCATCATGCCCGTAATGCGCCAGGTTTTCTTCATCGGCCAAAACATAGGCTTCTCCCAGCAGTTTTTTGAAATAGTCGAGGTGTTCCAGTGTAACCAATCCCTTTGCGGCAAGAACCTCCATCAGCGATTTTTTTGTAAAAATACTGGCTTGGCAGGAGATGGACCTGATAAACCGCAGTTTTGCTGTTATTTTTTTATGAATCGTTCAAACAATGGCGAATTGCGGTGGCAAACCAGCCAGCCGCTGGAAAGTTTTTTAAAAAATTTTCAAAGATTCCGGCTTTGAATTGATAAACTCTAACGTGTAAGCCATACACGTAATACCCAACGAAAACGGGATTCCGTTATTTTTGCTGTCTAACTAACGTTTGTTCGTATATGATGGCAGCCTCTACAATGATCTCTCAAAAAGCACTGACCGATTTAGGATTTTCAGACGCATTACAACTGCATTACCAGCTTTCGCCCGCCGAACTGGTGGAGCAGACAGTTCTGCGTGGACAGGGTGTGGTAAATGACACAGGCGCCCTTTGTATCCGTACGGGCGAATTTACAGGCAGAAGTCCTAAGGATAAATTTATTGTGAAAGATGCCTGCACGGCACATTCAGTGGACTGGAACAATTTTAACCTGCCCATTGAAGAAAAATATTTTCACCAGCTTAAGGAGAAAATGCTCAGTTACCTTGGCGCTGCAGAAGAGGTGTGGATACGCGATGCGTATGCCTGCGCCGATCCTGCCTATCGTCTGAATATCAGGGTAATCAATGAGCATCCCTGGAGCAACCTGTTTGCGTATAATATGTTCCTGCGCCCTGATGCGGATTCTCTTGAAAACTTTGAACCCGATTGGCATATCATACAGGCTCCGGGTTTTAAAGCCAACCCGGCAGTGGATGGTACGCGTCAGCATAATTTTGCGATCGTGTCTTTCACCCATCGCACCATACTGATAGGTGGAACCGGCTACACCGGCGAAATGAAAAAAGGTATTTTCAGTGTGCTCAATTATATTCTTCCACATGAGAAAAAAGTGCTCAGCATGCATTGCAGCGCAAATATGGGTTGTGATGGCGATGTGGCGGTTTTCTTTGGATTAAGTGGTACGGGTAAAACAACACTGAGTGCAGATCCAAACCGGAAACTCATTGGCGATGATGAACACGGCTGGACGGATCATTCCATTTTTAATTTTGAGGGCGGTTGCTATGCCAAGACAATAGACCTGAGTGAAGATAAAGAGCCCGAGATCTTTCACGCGATACGTCCGGGCGCCCTTGTTGAGAACATAGGTTTTGTTGCGGGTACCACCCGTATAGACTTCAGCGATAAAAGCATTACCGAAAATACCCGGGTTAGTTACCCGCTATCCTATATAAGCAATGCGGTAGAACCGTCCATTGGCGGGTTGCCAAAAAATATTTTCTTTTTAACCTGTGATGCCTACGGGGTATTGCCGCCCATCAGTAAGCTTACGCCGGGGCAGGCTATGTACCAGTTCATGAGTGGCTATACGGCAAAAGTGGCGGGTACCGAAGCAGGCGTTACAGAACCCAAATCCACTTTCAGCGCCTGTTTTGGCGCACCGTTCCTTCCCCTGCACCCCGGTAAATATGCAGAAATGCTGGGCGCCAAAATGAAAAAACATGAAGTGAATGTGTGGATGGTAAACACAGGGTGGAGCGGGGGCGCTTACGGTACCGGAAAAAGAATGAAACTTGCTTATACCCGCGCTATGATTACTGCTGTGCTGGAGGGAAAAATGAATGAGACTAACTACCAGGTACATCCCGTATTTGGTATGCAGATGCCCCTGAGTTGCCCAGGTGTGCCGGCAGAAATTCTCAATCCACGCAGCACTTGGGCCGATCCTGCTGCCTATGATGCGAAGGCGAGGGACCTGGCCCGGCAATTCATACAAAATTTTGAAAAATATGCCGATGGCGTATCTGAAGAAATCCTGAAGGCCGCACCCAAAATCTAACGCTTTGTTCATCCCTTGGTCGGGGATGGATATTTGGTCTCTTCGATTGCTTTGTTTGTTACGGTAAGCTCTGTCTGTTAAGGCGGAGCTTTTT
>JANPIE010000183.1:0-2084 GCA_031424835.1 Chitinophagaceae bacterium | reverse complement strand
CGGTGATGCGCCTGGTGAGCGATGGTTACCCAGAGTGCAAATCCTTTTTTCCATGATTCTCCATACATGGGTGTTAACTCCTGCAGGGTTTCATCGCCCCATATTGTGACGGCTTCTTTCACACCTGATGTTGCTTTTGTGTAGGCACTGATAAGGTCCTGCACACTGGTGTAATGCTGTTTCTCGTGCTTTACCGGCACAGTAGCTTCAAGCGGGATACCGGCTGCGCATTGAACGATATGATTGGCAAGTCGCTCAATGCTCCTGTAATCATTCAGTAATACTTTACTGAGACTTTCATCTGTCAGGTTATTGAAAACGGATAGGGTGGCTTCTGTTTCCTGTTCCCAGATGTCGAGGAATTGTTGGATGGCGGTGATCATGATAATTTTCGGTTTTGGATCGGGAAATTTTGGAATTTTATTTCTGGAAGTAGATAGCGTTGGCTTGCGCGGTGCAGGTTACTACCAGGTCGTTGATGCAAACATTTTCAGGAAGGGTTGCGCAATAATATGCGATGTCGGCAATTTCATTGGCATAGAGTGGTGTGAAACCATCGTACATGCCTTTCGCTTTTTCAGCGTCGCCTTTAAAACGCACCAGTGAAAATTCTGTTTCTGCCGCACCGGGATGTATTGCTGTTACTTTTATTTTGTGCGGTAAGAGATCTATGCGCATGGATTTGCTTAATGCTTCCACCGCAAACTTGCTGGCGCAGTAACCATTGCCATCTTTATAAACTTCTTTTCCTGCAACTGAACCCATATTGATGATATGCCCTTTTTTTCTTTTGGTGAGATAAGGTAAAACGGCTTTGGTCACATACATCATCCCTTTTACATTGGTATCGATCATCGTATCCCAATCATCAAGGTCCGCATTTTCAAAACTATCCCTGCCCAATGCAAGACCCGCATTGTTAACCAGCACATCAATTGCCGTCCATTCTGCAGGTAAGTTGGTCAGTGACGTAAATACCTGGTCACGGTTCTGAACATCAAATACCAAATGGTGGGTTTGTATTCCATGGTTTTCCTGCAGTTGCTTGGCCAATGCCTCCAGCCTGTCGGCCCTGCGTCCGGTTAAAATGCAATTCCATTTTTCCGCTGCAAATTTTTCCGCCATGGCTTTACCAAAACCGGAAGTGGCACCTGTGATCAGTATGATTTTGTTCATATGCAATTAGTAAGAGGCACGAATTTAGGAGAACTGCAGGTAAGCAGGGAAAAAAATACAGGGATATACTACCTGATCAATACACAGGTACCCTTGCGGTAAACCGGATTACCCAGGTAGTCAAGTCCGAGGGCCTGGTACACGTATGTGCCGCTGGGTTGAGCCTGTCCGGCAAAATTTCCATCCCATCCCTTATTGATTTCGGGAGTTGAAAAAAGCAATTGCCCCCACCGGTTATAAATACTGAAATAGGTAAGTTTCTGTATGCCTACCGTAGTTGGTTTGATGATATCATTTTTGCCATCACCATTCGGTGTAAATGCCGAGGGAACGAGTATGTCCGCGCCGGGTTTGTATACCCGCACTTTAACATCGTCTTCCGCAAAACAGCCCCCCTGCGCGGTAACCCTAACGATATAAGTAATGGAATCGATAGTGTTATCCAGTATAGCGGTGGGTTCTGCCAAAGTGGGATCATTCAGTCCGGTGGTGGGTCTCCATAAATAACTGATACCGCCTGAAGCGCCCATGACCAGTGGCTGACCGGGTAAGATAGTGGTGTCTTTTCCTGCATAAGCCGCTACCATGGGTACCACCGTTACAATGATCGTATCCGTTGTTGGTTTGGGGCATCCAATGGTATCGGAAGCAGTAAGCACATAGGCCGTTGTGCGCGTAGGCCCCGCTGTAGGCGTCAACGTATTTTCATTAACCAGGGAAGAGGAAGGACTCCAGGAAAATACGGAGCCCACCACACTGCCGTTAAGCTGCACACGACTGCCATAGCAAATGGTAAGGTCCGGACCCAGTGCAGCGGTTGGATAAGCCACAGACCTCACAATGGCAGAGTCTCTCGCCTGGCATTTACCAAGATTGGCGATCACGTTGTATTGCGTGGTGACCAATGG
>JANPIE010000182.1:0-9749 GCA_031424835.1 Chitinophagaceae bacterium | reverse complement strand
TCTCTCTTACAAAAAAGTAACAAAAAAATCAACGCTGCTGAAAAAAAGCTAAAATGTATTCCATTGCGCTAAAATGAACGGGTCTAAAGCCATGCTGTTGTTAACTTATTAAGCCAATATACCCCTCGGATGGTGATCAGGACTTGGCAGCGTCATTTCTTAACCCTTTTTTTCAGCTGCCAGCTCTCAGCTGTCCATTTGGATTTGATAGAGTATGAAGGCAAAATGAAACAGTCAGTCCCTGTGGACGGGCCTCGTTGGGTTCGGTGCCGGGGGAATGCCACGGCAGATAAAATGATGCGCAGCACATTTTGGCCGAAGCCAAAATAGTCCCGGCTTAGCCGGGATAGCAGGGACGGGGCCCAGCGGCCCGGGAGCGAAAGCGTCAGGCAATACTGCGATTAACAAAAACAAGACATTGGTGTTTTCAAAGCAAAGGGCTCAGCGCGCAAGGATTCGAGAGTCATAGATCGAATAGTTCGGTACAGGAGCAGGGTTTGCGCTTATTCTAGCTAATCCAATATCATTCATTCAACAAAGGATGGGTAGAATTTGCGCAAGGCCATATCCAACATCAGATATTCCCTGGGAGATAACGCTGTGTAGTTCTGTGTATTCTGCGCCTCCGTGGTGAAGCCTTCGCAGCTGAACTGAAGGCTTCACCACGGAGCCACGGAAAACACAGAGATCCACGGAGACTTTTTTCAAGACTGGATTTACATCTTCCACATTCAACATGATACAACTGCTAAACTCTCGGCGGCTTAAACTCCTCCAGCAGGCTGTGCAGGTCTATCTCCAGTCCCTGCGCCAGCGCTACCAGGGTTGTGAATGCAAAATTGACTTTTCCTTTTTCTATGCGTTGTACCTGGCTGTATTCAAGTCCGGAGGCCGCGGCCAGTTGGCGGATGCTGTACCCTTTTTCCTGCCGCAGCCTTATCAGGTGCGTCGCAAAACGGATCAATATCTTCTCCTTGCCTGTCATAAGAGAACAAGGTCAATTCTATTGACTTATTTCTTGACGTATGATTGTACGTCATTCGGATTTTCTGCTTAATTTGGTACAAAGCTCTGAGCCATGCGCAAAAAAATTAAGTGTGAAACGCTCACGCCGGTCACCATGCAAACCAGGCACCTGCTCTTATACGGGCTGGTCCGGATGTATATTAAACAGGCACGCACCACCAATTCTTCGCTGTTTAAAAAGATTGATTTTCGCAAACTGTCTTAAACTTCTATCTCACCGCAATTTCCCGCTACTCTGCTGCGTTTATAACTGTTGATAAGTTACCCCTTAAATGTGGAGTATTATATGGCTATTGATTTTATAAGCCTGTATATTTTATTGAAATTTAAACTTATTACACCCATTAATTTGTTAGTCATGATACCCGCCGTCATTTCCGCCTACACAATGGTTAGCAAACATGGTTTTGCTGACATTATGCAAAACTCGATCACCGGTGAAAAATCATTGCACGCCACTGCATTTTTTGATGCAGGTGAAGTGGTTTCTGACTTTGCAGCAGAACGAACGCATGACACACCCAACTACCTGACCGTACAGACGGGTGATGATGAGCATATCATTCTGAAGCCGGAATTCCTGCAGTACATCAATCACAGTTGTAACCCGAATGTTTTTTTTGATACAAGCGCTATGCAACTGGTAGCGTTGAAAGAAATACAGCCGGGCGATGAGTTCCTGTTCTTTTATCCCTCTACAGAATGGAACATGGCACAGCCCTTTGATTGTTTCTGCGGTACGGCGCAATGCCTTCACCGCATACAGGGTGCTGCGTACCTAACCGATGCAGAAGTGATGCGTTACAGGCTCACGCAATTCATCCAGCAAAAAATTCAACTTCGAACTGCTAAATAATTTCATGAGCTTATCGCCTGCGTTTATTGCTGCGGTGCCGGTTGACCGGCTGAAAGTGTGGGTATTGGCGCCGAGTCTGGTTACCGATGATGCCAATATCGATTACTATTACGACTTCTCACAAAGCATTGCTGAGTACACCAAAACCTTTGCCCTTCTTGACATCAACTGGCAATGGCAACCCGTTACCATGCATGATTTTCCGGACGTTATTGAGCGTATCGCTGCCGAAAAAAAATCCGGCGAATGCATACCGCTTGTGCTGAATTTGTGTGATGGTGATGAAGTGAACGGCACACCCGGCATCTCTGTTGTGCAGTTACTGGAAGAAAAAGAACTGGTCTATACCGGTTCGGAGGAGTATTTCTACCGCATCACCACTTCCAAGATCCCGATGAAAAAAGCATTTGATGAGCAGAAAGTACCCAATGCCAACTGGGTGGCCATCACATCACGCTCGCAGGATACTGCGGGCCTGTTTGAAAAACTGGGTTCACCGGTCATTGTAAAACCTTCGGTATCGGGCGGCAGCATGGGTGTGGGTACCAGGAATGTGGTTAGCACCAAAGCCGAACTGGATAAGCAGGTGCAATTGATGTTTGATGGATACCGTGGCTGGAACCTGGTAACGGATGGCATCATTGCCGAATCATTCATTACCGGTGCGGAGTTCACCACCCTCATCGTAGGTTCATACAAACATCCGGCACAGTGTAAAGTATATGAGCCTGTGGAACGCGTGTTCCACGCTTCACTACCCGAACATGAAAAATTTCTTTCCTTCGACAGGCTTTGGGAAATATATGAAGAAGAAACCCCCATGCCGGGCGAAGATAATTTTTATGAATACCGTTTACCGGATGCATCACTGGTAGATCGTATCAAGCAGCTTAGCCTGGATGCCTACATAGCTGTAAAAGGAACGGGATATACCCGTGTAGATATCAGGATGGACCAGCAAACGGGCGAACTTTTTGTACTGGAAGTGAATGCGCAATGCGGATTGAGCGAAGATGAGGACTATACCTCTATCGGCGCTATCTTGCGCGTTAGTGAGAGTTCGTTTACAGAATTGATCGTTGAGATCATTAATGATGCATTCAGGAGAAGAATATCCCATCCGGTGATCCTCAAAGGATCACCCGGCGCACCGGTTGTACCATTGTCTGCAGGAAGGGCCTCGAGAAAAAAGATAAAATGAAAGTCTGCGTATTACAACCTGATTACTCAACCACCGCCGTTGATTACCAATATTACGATCCCCCGCGGGATCTTACCACCCTGCTGCCCGGCGCACAGGTTGATCATATTTCGCTGAATAAACTAACCACTTACAAACAACTCAAGGCCTTACAGCATGCGGGTTATGATATATTCGTAAACCTCTGCGAAGGTTACCTTGAATGGGAAGTGCCTTCTATTGATGTGATCTATACACTCGAACTACTGGGAATGCCTTTTACCGGCCCCAGTTCTGTTTTATACGATCCATCAAAAGAGCTGATGAAATATGTGGCGTATTGCGAAGGCGTTGCTACCCCCGCATATGTGTTGATAACAGGCGAGGGTGACCTGGACACTGCCTGCAGCCAGCTTCGTTTTCCTTTATTCATCAAACCCGCCAAAGCCGGTGACAGTTTGGGGGTGGATGAACATTCGCTGGTGCATAACAAAGCGGAACTGGTAGAAAAGGTAACCGCGCTTCAAAAAGAATATCCGCAGGTATTGGCAGAAGAGTATATAGCGGGCCGTGAGTTTACCATACTGATTGCAGCAAATGATGACGGCAAAACTGCCACCACGTTCAAGCCGGTTGAATTTATTTTTCCTGAGGGGTTTGCGTTTAAGACCTATGCTTTAAAAACATCTGAGCTGCATCCCGAAGCAAATATACCCTGCCCTGACCCCCGTATTGAGAAACAACTGCGTGATTCCGCTGAACGGATCTTCAAAGGTTTTAATGGTGCCGGCTATGCGCGGCTCGATTTCCGCATGAATGAGCAGGGGGAACTGTATTTTCTGGAGATCAATTTTACCTGTTCGGTATTTTATAAGGATGGGTATGAAGGCTCGGCCGATTATATCCTCAAATATGATGGCATAGGCCAGGGAGGTTTTCTGCGGCATATCATATTTGAAGGCATGGCCCGGCATGAACGCATACAGAAAAAATATATAATTAAAGGAAATGCCATTGCCGGCTACGGCATCTACGCCACCCGCGCAATACAGACTAATGAATTGATATTCAACGGAGAAGGCCTTGCGCAGCGGCTAATCACGCGGCGCTATGTGGAAAAAAACTGGTCCGAAACCGAGAAAGAAATCTTCCGCAGGTATGCTTACCCCGTGAGTAATGAAGTATTTTTGCTCTGGGATAATGATCCGTCAGCATGGGCTCCCCAAAACCATAGTTGTCAACCCAACACTGCTTACGACGGCCTGAATGTGATAGCTACCAGCCAGATTCAGCCGGGCCAGGAACTAACCCTGGACTATGCATCCTTCCTGGATGACAGAATGGAGCCTTTTCAATGCCGCTGCGGTGCACCCAATTGCCAGGGCCTGATTACAGGCAAACCCGGTAATTCGGTTACCGCAAGAGAAACTAAGACTTCGTCTTAAACATTAGCCCGGTTACAAGGTCAATCTTACTTTCCCATTAAAAGCGAGCAGACTATTGTATGTACCGTGTGCAGGTGACCGGCTTTGGCCGGGATTACCCGTATGCAAAAAAGTGAAAGGGGGGGACAGATGTCCAGGTTTGAGATCTTAAAAAAATTAATGCAGAAGCACCGGGCGCAACTGGTGCTGACTTATGTTTTGTTTTCGCTGGAAATGCTTGGCGCGCTGATGCGGCCTTTTTTCCTGGGGGAAGCTGTAAATGACCTGGTGAAGGGCAGTTACCATGGACTGATCCTTTTATCGGGTGTACATTTTGCCTGGCTGGTGATTGGTACCCTGCGTCACCGGCTGGATACGCGCACCTATTCTGCCATTTACACTTCGCTGGTAACAAAATTTCTTTCGCGTCGTATTGAGCGTTCAGAAGTTTCCAAACTAAGCGCCCATTCCACGCTGGCGCGCGAGTTTGTAGATTTTCTGGAGTTCGATCTGGTTTACGTGATAGAGGCGGCGTACAACCTGATCGGATCTGCGATACTCCTTTATTTCTACGACAGGTCGGTGGTGGTATTGTGTATGGCCATACTATTCCCGGTAATCATCATCAGTTATATATACGGCAAACGCATGAAGCGGTTGAACAGGTTAAAGAATGATGAACTGGAGCAACAGGTTGACATCATATCATCGGGCGACAATAAAAAGATTACGCGGCATTTCAATAATCTCCGTCACTGGCAGGTACGCATCAGCGACCAGGAGGCATGGAACTTTGGTATTATGGAACTGATGGTAATGGTGGTGATCGGCATCTCGCTGCTGGTAACCAATACCCTTTCCGGAACAACCATCCTGGCGGGTAACCTCATCGGGATCTATACGTATATTCTCAAATTTGTTTCGGGACTTGATACCATCCCCTATACCGTGCAAAGACTCACCTCACTGAATGATATCACGCGCCGAATCGAATTGCAGGTGGAAGATTTTCCTGCGGATGACGGCGACGGTTTCCGTCCTTTGAGAAGAAGCAAGGTAGTGCCCATGAGTAAATCGGAAGCAGGAAAAATAACCGCCTGACATATTTATTGCGTATTTCTCCCGCCGTAACCTCTGCTACTTCCCGGTTGGCTAAGATATTGGCATTAGAATAAAACCGGACCAGAAGCTGAGGTGCAGTACATCATTTCGACATTCCCTGTTCAATATTCATTATTCAATATTCATCTTCTTTCCTACAACGATTTCGTTAAATATATATCCGCCCCACTCTCTATTCCGAAAAATCGGCTTAATTTTTCTTTTCAATTGAAAACTGCCATGTCATCAAGAAGAAAATTTTTACGGAATACGGCGCTGCTTGCAGGAGGTGGAATGCTTCATTCTGCTACCAATAACCAGGCTTTTGCGTATTTTAAAAACAGGGTAGCGCCCAGCGACCAGCTCAACATTGCCGCTATTGGTGTAAATGGAATGGGCTGGTCAGACCTGAGGGCAGCGATGAAAATTCCGGGTGTAAATATTGTGGGTTTATGTGATGTGGACAGATCCGTACTTGACAGGCGTTTGGGCGACCTTTCCAAATTGAATGTAGATACCTCTAAAGTGCCCACCTATAACGATTACCGGAAGTTACTGGATCGGAAAGATGTGGATGCGGTGATCATAGGTACACCGGATCATTGGCACGCGCTGCAGATGATCCATGCCGTACAGGCGGGCAAAGATGTCTATGTAGAAAAACCCGTGGGTAATTCCATCGGCGAGTGTGAAGCCATGATCAGGGCACAGCAGCGTTACAACAAAGTGGTACAGGCGGGGCAATGGCAGAGAAGCCAGCAGCATTTTAAAGATGCCATCGATTATGTGCATAGTGGCAAACTGGGCAATATACGCACGGTAAAAGTGTGGTGTTATATCGACTGGAAACAACCGCTTGATAAACGCCCCGACAGTGCCGCCCCTGCCGGTGTGGATTATACCAAATGGCTGGGCCCTGCACCCATACGGCCTTTCAACGAAAACCGTTTTCATTTTACGTTCCGCTGGTTCTGGGATTATGCGGGTGGACTGATGACAGACTGGGGGGTGCATTTGCTTGATTATGCGCTTTTGGGAATGCGGGTAGCCAACCCGAATGCCGTGTCGACAGTGGGCGGAAAATTTGCCAAGCCCGATTCAGCGGATGAAACACCGGATACCTTAATGGCCATGTATGAATTTAATGGCTTCAATATTGTCTGGGATCATGCAGTGGGAATTGGCAATGGAGATTATGGAAGGGACCATGGTATTGCATTTATCGGCAACAACGGCACATTGGTATTGAACAGGGGAGGATGGGAAGTACTGGAGGAGAAAAAGAAAGAAACCAGGGTGGCGGTTCCGTACCAGAAGCAATCTGATAATGGCCTTGACAAGCATATGGTGAATTTTGTTGAGGTGGTCAAATCCAGGAAACTCGCCGACCTGAAATGCCCGATACAATCTGCGGCAGACATCGCCATACTGTCACAACTGGGCAACATCGCCCACCGAAGCGGCAGGAAACTACATTGGAACGGCAGGAAGTTTAGTGATGAGGCTATCAATAAGAAATACCTGATGAAAGAATACCACAATGGGTACGTGTTGCCGAAAGTGTAACAGGTAAAGGAAGAAGACAGGCGCTGAGCCTACAGAACGGTGCGAAGCCAAGATTTTTCACCGATAATTTCCCGGCATGTCACACGGTAAAAAATTCCTTTGCCCGCGGGGTTTGCTCCGCAAACAAAAAGCAATACCCTATTTTTAGGCATTAAAATGTACAAACGCCTTATATGAAAAAACAACTGGCCATTGCCGCCGCATTATTCATTACCGGTGCTGTTACGGCACAACGCAGGGTTAACCAGGACAGCCTGGTAAAAGAGGCTGCCAAAACCGAGGTATGGGAGCCGGTTCCCAAATTGGTTATACCCGGCAAAACCAGTAGCGATGCGCCTTCTGATGCCATCATTTTGTTTGATGGAAAGAGTACCGGCGGATGGGAGAAAGAATCCGGCGGGGCGCCGGGCTGGAAAATAGACAGGGATGGCGCGCTTACGGTAGTCAAAGGTTCGGGCAACCTGAAAAGCAAACAGGCTTTTGGCGATTGCCAGTTGCATATTGAATGGAGGCAACCCACGGCTATTGCGGGTAACAGCCAGTCGCGCGGTAACAGCGGTATTTTTCTTATGGGACGATATGAGTTGCAGGTATTGGATTCCTACAATAATCCCACCTATGTGAATGGTCAGGCAGGGAGTATCTATAAGCAGCATATCCCGCTGGTGAATGCCACGCGTCCGCCGGGCCAGTGGCAGACCTATGATATCATTTTCACTGCGCCAAAATTCTATTCAGATGGCAAACTACAGTCACCGGCCAGGATAACGGTTTTGCACAATGGTGTGCTGGTTCAGAACAATGTGGCCATTAAGGGGCATACGGAATGGATAGGTGAGCCCAAATATGAAAAGCATGGTGATAAGGAATCGCTGGTATTACAGGATCATGGCAGGGATGGCGGAAACCCCATCAGTTACCGCAATATCTGGATCAGGGAGCTTTGATACCCTTTGAATGGAACGCTTTGCTCGGTAAAGTATATCTACGCAGAAAAATAGGGTGTAAAAACGGTTGTTATTTGGCGACCGTTTTTTTTATTTCGTAAACTGATTGGGGACTTACCAAAATCTGCGTTTTTATGTTGCAATATATCGGAGTCATAGCTGAGTTTATCGCTTTGCTGGTAGCTATTGTATGCTATCATTCGATACAGAAATCGCTATTAAAGTGGACGGTGCCTTTTTTGATGATTGTGCTTTTTGGCGAACTTGTTACACAGCAGCATATCAATTTTTTAACGTCTTTTCGCCGTGAATTCCACTTTTTGATCGCCGTTTGTGAAGCAATTTATTATGGCTATGTGTTTTATCATCTAAGTACCAGGCATAGCCTTAGGCAACTAATAATTCTGTTTGTGCTGACAAGCATTACTGTTTATTTGGTCACTTATACTTTCGCGGGATCGAACTTTTCATATTTTATTTTTGAATTAATGCTTTTCGGTTTCCTTCTGACTGCTATTGCTCTCGCCTACTTATATGAGGAGTTCAAAAAAAATGACAAAGTTGTTTTTATACACTCACCGGGATTTTGGGTTGCCGTCGGGGTTTCACTATTTTATTCAAGTATCAGCCTTTCTTTATCGTTTTACAATATAATAAATACCAATGGAATTACAGTTGGTGGTATCGGATTGGTAAATTTTATTACCCGAATGGCTAGTGTGATTTTATACTTATGTATCAGCATTAGTATAATATTATGCAAACAAAACGGATCGGAGTCAAGCTTATCTAAAACAGTCATTTGAGCATTTAACATGTTTGAATACATCGCAAATATTTTTGAACTGCTCAGCTTCGTCATTGCGAGTATATACTATCGCAAAATTAAAAACTCTTACATGAAATGGTTTTTGCCATTTTTAGGATTGATTTTTTTTGGAGAACTTTTTGCAAAATATCAGCGACTTGTGCTTCGCCAGTCTCCCATAGAAGCAAACTATCTGATCATTTTTGCCGAGGCTATCTTTTATGGATATGTTTTTTATAATATTATTAATAGGGTACTAGTTAAAAAAATTATCGTACTCTTTGTAGTAGTATTTATTCTCTTCAACCTGATAACATATTTTGTCTATCATAGTTTTTTCTATTTTGTACCAGCTCTTTTGATTATGGGTCTATTTTTTACATTTATCGCTTTGGCATCGCTCTATTTTGAATTTTCCGAATCTGATCACGTTTCGTTTCAAAAGTCTCCAAATTTTTGGCTTTCAGTGGGAGTGTCACTCTTTTTTTCAAGTATAAGTGTTTCTCTCACTTTATATAACTTTATTCATGTCAATAGGCTTAGAATTTTCGACATAAGTCTTACGAATTTTATAAACCGAGTATCCAGCATTATATTATATTGCTGTTTAGCCATTAGCATAATATCCTACAAGCCAAAAAGCTCTGAAAGTTTAGCCTAATAATTATTCAACCTCTATATCCCTGGTTAAATCCATTCTTAATCTCCCCACATTGCACTCCCTAATAATTAAGTATAAATACCCTATCCAACCATCCCCTCCCCCGCCTTATCTTGCGGTTAATGAAAACAATCGCTTCTCCGCACCAGGTACTGGAATCTGTTTTTGGCTATTCCGCAT
>JANPIE010000181.1:0-9497 GCA_031424835.1 Chitinophagaceae bacterium | reverse complement strand
TGCGGGCCATTCACGGAACTGCTTCCCTGGTCCATCACCACTTTTCTCTCATACGGACCATAAATACTTTTTGACCGAAGTGCCAACTGCCAACCTGTACTCACACCACCGGCAGGTGCAAAAATGTAGTAGTAGCCATTGCGCTTATACAATTTCGGTCCTTCAATAGTCGGGTCGGAATCGTGTCCATCATAAACAAGCACACCCTTGTCCTTTAGTTTGGTTCCTTCTGCATTCATCTTTGCAACAGCAATAATGCTTTTAATGCCTGCGCGGCTGCCGGCAAAAGCATGGACCAGATAAGCATCACCATTGTCGTCCCAGAAAGGACAGGGGTCGATCAATCCCTTTCCTGCAGCAACCATTATGGGATCCGACCAGGGTCCAGCAGGGTTTTTTGATTTAACCATATATATCCCGAAATCAGGATCGGGATAATAGATATAAAACTCATTCTTATGAAAACGTATCGCGGGTGCCCACACACCTTCACCATGACGGGGTACAGAAAAATGTTCAGTTGGCACCTGCGTCTGTAATGCATGACCAATGATCTTCCAGTTAACCAGGTCCTTTGAATGGAGGACAGGCAACCCCGGCACGTGTTCAAATGAAGAAGATACCAGGTAATAATCATGGCCTACGCGTATTGCATCAGGATCTGAATAATCCGCATTGATCACAGGGTTACGGAAGGTTCCATTGCCATTATCCGGCACCCATACAGATCTTTGCTGCGCTTTTAAAGCGCCGCAACAGAATAGGATGAGTAGGTATGGCAAAATGCTCATTCGCATATGTTTCGACCGATCTGCAGAACGGGTTATAATGTGACGGTGACAGCTATACATTCGGTACAATAAAAATCTGCACTTTTCATCTTTACAATCAAAGCCCTTACCTAACTGGCGGCAACCAGTTGGTAAAGATATTTTTCAATGTAAACATTTTCGCTTCGGCATCGTTCAGTTGCCGGCTCCATGCCACCCGGCCGGCAGGGTTTGCTCCCGGGCCGGTGCTATTATACTCAGCATACCGCGCGGTTTTCTCGTTGGAAGGATTTTTCCAGTTGTTCCACCCTTCCGGTATAATATGCGGGCCCATATAACAACTAAGGTATGTGACACTCGCGTAAGGCCTCCAGGGTCTGCCCAGTGATACATTTTGCAAAGCTGTATCACCCGTTAGCTTACAATCCATAAACACAAATCCATACCGCGATGCTTGAGGCGTAGAAGCAGCCGTTATGTGCGAATTCTTTTTACTGTGAATATGGCAACCCTGGAATACAACCGTTGATGGCCCGAATATAAAATCTGTGGTTCCTTCTATATAACAATTGTAATAATACTGCCTGCTTTTTTCGGCGCTGCAGAAAAGAACATCCTGGTTACCCGTAAAACGGCAATTGTAGAATGCAAGCTTATCACCCTGCGCAAATACCGCCACTGCCTGGCCCGCTGATAAGCCTGCGTTGTTGTCAAACCCGATATTTTCCGCGGTAAAATCATCAGCATAAATAAAAAAGCTCGCCGACGAATAGGTATTTACTGTATCGCCATTGGATAAAATGGTACCAGTATGGTTATCGTAAGTAAGAATGGTATTCAATGGACCATCGCCTACCAGCCTTACAAAATTTTTACCAACAGCGAGAGATAATCGCTCTTTATAAATTCCTTTTTTTACGTATACAATTATTGGCGCATCATTACCAACAGGTATTGCATCAAAAGCCTGCTGCACCGAAGTAAAATTACCCGTGCCATCTTTGGATACGGTCAGCTTCCTGTCTTGCGCATACAGACAGAAAGCCTTTATCAAAAAAAAGAAAATAAACAGTTTGCGCATGTTACCGCGGGTTTTAAAACATAAGGCTGCCTAATAAGCAGCCCTAGTAATTTTTCATCCAGATAAAAATTTTAATAGCCCGGATTCTGCGTAAGGTTAGGATTCGCATCCCTTGCCGGCTGCGGTATAGGCATCAATTCCGATTTACCTGTCACAAATCCTGTTGCAAACCTGTCGTGTGTCGTTGTTTTTACTGCTGCACTCAACCATACTACCCTGGTAGTACCTGCGGGTGCTGTAGCAGGCGCTGCCTTATAAAACGAATTAGCCCAGAGTCCGGCACCAAACCGGTTATCATCGCCTTTTGATGTTGGGATATAATACATTGACACCGGCAATGTATTATAGGGAGCAGACAATGTTGACATAGCAAGCAGGGCCGCCTTGGTAGAAGCGATCTTGCTGGCCAGCAGGTTCCACCTGATAAGGTCATATTTTCTTACACCTTCCCCGCCAAGTTCCAATGATCGTTCTTTTACCAATGCATCAAAGAAAGCGGCTTTGGATAATCCCGATGGAAGATCAACAGTTGCATCAACCGTGCCAATCGGTTTTCCATACCCACGCCTGCGAACCTGGTTTACGGCAAGGTAAGCACTGGCAGTGGCGCCGTTCAACTCATTCTCCGCTTCCGCATACATAAGCAGTACATCAGCATAACGGAGTATCTGCCATTTCAATCCGAAATACTGTATGGCATTGGTAGGCAGAAATGAGGGATTGGTGATCCAGTCGCGGCGGTATTTACCGTCACAAATGGCCGTAATTGCCTGGCCGATCTTTGTAGCGCCGTCTGCCGCAACATTGTATATGGCGCAGGTAACATCCCTTCTTAGATCTGTGGAATCAAACTGGTAAAAATAGGTAGGCAGTACATTGATGCTTTTATTACCCAGGTTATTAACGGTTGGTCCGTTGTAGTATCCAAGCTTTGTATCTTCTGCTGCTACGCCCCCGATACCACTTGCCTGGAACATCAGTTCTCCCTGCGGATCCGTTACCGCATGTGCATTTACCTGGTCTTTCCAAAGCGCCCGAAAGCTTGGGTTGAGTGAATGCTGGTTAGACGTGATGATATCATTGCATTCATCTTTTGCAATCTGGTAATATGTCTGGTAATCCGCTGCTCTCTTCATGGTACCGTCGCTCCGTAATGCATAGCCGCCCCTGAACAATGCGATCCTTGCACGCAATCCTTTCACCGTTCCTTTGGTGATCCTTTCATCCGCACCATCACCAATGGCAGACAGTTCGTTGCGCCAGGGCACCAGGTCCGCAGCGATTTTCAGATCAGCAAGCAAACGATTATAGAGTGTGTCCCTGTTGGTACGCGCGGGAAATGGATTATCATTAGCCAGTGTGGAAGCTGGGTTAAAATGCGCGGGCAGGTCACCCCAAAGTACAATGGCCTGGTGATAATATTGGGCACGTAATGTCAACGCTTCACCATACATACGCTGCAGTTGTTTCTTCTGCTGTTCCGTTCCGCTGGTGTACATCTCCATTTTTGGAATGTTGGCAATACAGATATTTGAATACTCTATGCCCTGGAACAACTGGTTAAACGGGTTGGTGATCTGTGCATTGCCCGGCGTGGCAGAAAAACGGGCGATGTCGCGGCGGTCATTATCAGCTGCACCTGTTGGCCCCTGCATCTCGTCATTGTCAACCGTATAATATAAGCTCAGGCGTATACCAAAACCTGCATCGCCTACCAAACGGCTGTAAGCGCCGGCCAATGCCTTGTATGCACCGGCTACATCTTTGAAAACCACTTCAGCACTTACATCGGTGATCGGTTGCTGGTCGAGGAATTTCTTACACCCCGTAAACACCAGCACCATAGCTGTAGCTGAAATAGCCGCGAGTTTAGAAATATATTTCGTATTCATATAAGAATGTTTATGGTATTTAGAATGTAGCATTTACACCGATAATAAAACTGCGGCTTTTTGGATAAGCAGAATAATCAAGCCCCGGAGTAAGGGGACTGTTGCGCACGCTTACTTCAGGATCATACCCGGTATACCCGGTTATGACGGCCAGGTTATTGGCCGTTACATAAAAGCGGAGCTTATTAATCTTCATCGCCCTCAAAGCATTTGGCGCCAGAGTATAGCCGAGTGTAATGTTGTTCAGGCGCAGGAACGATCCATCTTCAATGGCCCATGAACTGGGGTAAAACGCGCCCGCGCCCCTGATAGGCTGCCAGAGCGTTGCATTGGCATTCAATGCAGCCAGTTGATCGGGCGCAATACCCAATGCCTGGTTGCTGCCGTTTACCCACTGTGCTGTTTGCCCTGAAGGTGTTACTACTCTCCATCGGCCATTCATCATATCCAGCATATTGGAGTTGGCCGTATAACCATTCGTAAACTCAATCTTATTGGCATTGTAAATATCATTGCCCACTGAAAAGTTTACGAACACACTCATATCCCATTGCCTGTATGTGAACTGCTGGTTAAGTCCGCCGGTAAATGTTGGCGTAGGATTACCAATCATGCGACGGTCCTTATCAAGATCAATCAAACCATCGTTGTTAAGGTCAAGAAATTTTACCGAACCCGGTTGTACCGTACCAATGATACCGGAATTGTTTACGGTTCCCGGCTTTAGAGTATATACCATGGTAGCGGAATTGTAATCAAAGTCGGACACTTTATAAAAACCATCATTGACCAAACCATACATAGCGCCAACCGGGTCGCCTATGCGGACAATATAATCAGTAGGCTGTCCGGAAACGCCCCAGCTCGCCGCCGGGTAAAAAAACTGCTGGCCCAGACCGAGTTGTTCCACGCGGTTGGTGTTGAATGACATATTATAGTTGGCGGTCCAGCTAAAATTGGCTTTCCGCACAACAGTTGCGTTCAATTGGATCTCAACACCTTTGTTTGATGTCTTTCCCACGTTCTGCAACTGGGTAGCATAACCATAGGTGGAAGCAATGGGTACATTCAGCAGCAGGTCCTTGGAACTATTGTTATAGTAGTCCACGCTCAGGCTGATCCTGTCCCGGAATAAACTGATATCAATACCATAATTACGACTCACCGTTGATTCCCATTTCAATCCTTCATTTACCAGTCCCGATGAATAGTAAGCCGTGACAGGCTGGTTATTGATACCATAATAATAGTTACCATCGTTCCTGAATGTGGTTAAGAACAGATAATCGTTGATGCGGTTATTTCCTACTGTACCATAACTAACTCTCAGTTTCAAATCGCTGATGGTACTGGAGTTCTCGAGAAACTTTTCATTTTTTACTCTCCACGCCAGTGAACCCGATGGGAAATAACCCCACTGTTTTCCCGGTGCGAATTTAGAAGAGCCGTCGGCCCTGAAGTTAAAGTTCAGGTAGTATTTATTCCGGTAGGCATAGTTCATCTGTCCAAAGAATGACAGGCTGGTATACCTTGTTTTTCCGAACTTGGGATACCCTGTAAAGGGAAGGGCCAGTGAAGCCCCTTTATCAAAGGCATCATTTACAGGTGTGAAAGTTGGATAATTGCGGAACAACTGTGTATGGCTTTCTGTTTTCAGGTCATAGGTTTCTTCACCTACCAGTAAGGTGAAATCATGTTTGTCTTTGTACTTGCTTACAGAGTAGGTTAATACATTAGAATTGGTAATGGTTCTCCTTGAAATCGTATCCAGTTGAGCGATGGGTTTTCTTGATCCCTGTATGACAGAATAGGGTGTGATGGAATCGCTGAACTGCCGGTCGATAAGGTCATTGTGGTCGTAGCCGAACGTAGATTTAAAACTCAGGTTCTTTGCGATGTTATACACTATGCTGGCTGCAATATTGTAAACATCCGTAGTTTTCTTGCGGTACTCCGCATTGGTGAGGGAGATGGGGTTAACCAGGTTAAGACCATTACCCACATTCTGATCTGCCAACGGGTCCGCGTCGTCAAGGTCCTGTGCTGAGGAAAGGAAGGGGCGGTATTTAACCGCATTACGCAACCGGCTGTATGATGAACCCTGTTCGGAAGAAACACCGGCACCATAAACATCTGTATGGGTATAACGGCTTGACACCGCCAGTTTAATGTTGTCCGTGACCTTATAATCAGCTTTCAGGTTAAACAGGTGCCTGCTATAAGTTGAGTTCAGTATGATGGCTTTATCGCTATTGTATGTATACCCTGCATTATAGGTGAAACGATTATTGCCGCCCATGGCAGAAATGTTATGGGTGGTAGCGATGCCGGTTCTGCCAGCCACTTCTTTCTGCCAGTTAACAGCGGGCACATTCCTATAATTGCTCAGGGTATCCCAGGTAGTTCCAAAATTCCTGGTGAAGGTAGTACTGTCGGTACTGCTGCCTCGTGATCTTTCTGATTGGTAGATCACGTAGTCATAAGGGCTTAACACCTTTAATTCTTTAGCCAGTTTTTTCACGCCTACAAATCCGTTATAGCTGAGTACCATTTTACCAGGCCGGCCGCTTTTGGTTGTAATCACGATTACGCCATTGGCGCCACGTGCACCATAAATAGAGGTTGCCGCTGCATCCTTTAACACGTCGAGGGATTGTATATTTTGCGGGGAGAGATAAGAGAGACCATTCTCAACCTGTACACCATCCACAATGTACAAAGGCGAGTTATCACCGGTGATGGACATACCACCGCGTATCCGTACCCTTACATCTGCATCGGGCGAACCCTCGGCAGTGGTTGCAGTAACACCGGCGAGCCTGCCATTCAGGGCTTCGGCGGCGGAGTTTACAGGAATATCTTTCAGGTCCTTTGCACTCACGCTTGAAACGGATGCGAGCAGGTTTTTTCTTCTCACGCTCTGGTAACCGATCACTACCACTTCTTCCGCTTCCTTTACTTCCGCGGTAAGCGAAACATTGATAGAGGTCCTGCCGTTAACGGACTCCTCCCGTGTTGCATATCCCACATAGGAAAATACCAGGGTGCCGGTGCCATTGTTAACCGGGATCGTGTATTGACCATTCTTATCAGTTGCTACCCGTTGCTGTGTGCCTTTTACTGAAATATTGACTCCTTCCAGCGGAACATTATCAGTGGTAAGAACCCTGCCTTTCACTTCCAGGCGGGTGGTTTGCGCAGAAAGCTGGCCATGCATGGAGAGAACACAGGCCAGTAAACCCAGGAACAGGTAAAGTTTGTTCATACGCACTTGTAACCGGGTTGACCGATTAATCATTAAAGGTTCAGAAATGGTTGGAAATAAACTGGCCGAAGGAGTAAGGTAGACATATACCGGTGCAGAAACACAGGTATGATCTTGGTTTGAAGGCATGGCAGGCAAATTTTTATAAATCGTGATCGTAAGTAACAGCAGGCAAAGCCTGATATCTACTCAATTCTACACTTATAAAGACAATAGATAAAGGGAAAATGAGTTTTTTTCTACGCAAACGTTCCCGGTAACGTTGTCAGTTGAGTCTGAAGCTCTTATGTGTGTTGAAGGGCAGGAAACCCTGGAAAGGAACGGGTAAAACTGAAAATGAAAATCTACGCGATGAGTCGGTCATTTACCTGTTTGCAGCAGGCATGGATCGCTTTGGTTTCAGGTCCTTATTTCCGGGGCCTAACCCGTATATTTAAGGTATAAACACTGCTATGAAAATTCTTTGCATTGGGGAGGCATTGATCGATATGATCTGCCTGGACAAGGGTAAACCACTATCTGAGGGAAGCCAGTTTATTGTAAAACCCGGCGGCGCACCTACCAATGTTGCCGCGGCCATTGCTGCACTGGGGGGAACCGTTGAGCTCGCGGCGAAAGTGGGCAAAGATGCATTTGGCAAAAAGCTGATCCGCGTGATGCAGGAATTTGGTGTGTCAACCCGCTGGATGCTGGAGAGTGAGGACCATTTTACCACATTGGCCTTTGTATCACTGATGGAAGATGGCGAGCGTGATTTTGTTTTTAACAGGGGGGCCGATGGGCAGCTCACACGCGAAGAGATAGAAGAAATAGATCTTGAGGAGGTGTCCATCATTCATTTCGGATCGGCCACGGGATTTTTGCCCGGTCCACTGCAGGCTGCTTACCAAAGTCTTTTGCAGAAAGCCCTGCAGAAAAATATATTCATCAGCTTCGATCCCAATTACCGGCACCTGCTTTTCCGCAACGACCTGCAAACTTTTATAGATCAATCCTGGAATTTTTTATCTGCCTGTCATTTTTTTAAGCTGAGTGATGAAGAAGCGATGTTATTAACCACCACGCATACTGTAACCGATGCCGCCGCGATATTATCCGAAAGAACAAATGCCGTCTTCGCCATTACGATTGGCAAAGAGGGAACCCTGCTGCGCCATAATGATTCACTCACGGTCGTACCCAGCATACCCATCACCCCGGTTGACACAACAGGTGCCGGCGATGCTTTTGTAGGTGCATTGCTGTACCAGCTAATTGATAAAGATGTAGAAACGATCAACGCGCTAACGTTAACCGCATGGAAGAAAATAGTTACAAATGCCAATAAGGCCGGTGCCCGCACCTGTGAATATGTAGGGGCAATGGAAGCGTTTAAGCACCTCAGCGATCAGATCTTCTGAATATCGAATATCGAACAAGGAATATCGAATGTAGCATTAGGCAGGATAAGCGCAATTGCGTTTCGCAATACCCAGATCATCCATGGAATGGCCGGTATTTGCAGAGTAGAGAAAATGTCTCCGTGGCTCTCTGTGCAATCCGTGTCTTTGTGGTGAAGCCTTCGGTTCGATCATGGTGCGAAGGTTTCACCACAAAGACACAGAATACACAGAACTACACAGAGTTGTCACCCGGGAATAATTGATAGCGAGCGTCACCTCTGCTACTCATTCGAGATTCAACATTCCATGTTCAACATTCGATTTTCACAGACTTCCCCCTTCCACCAATACGGACTCAATAAACACTTCTTCCACCTGGTTATTTCCCTGGAGGCAGGAGAGCATCTGGGCGAATGCGCGCTTGCCTAATTTATACCCGTTGGTTTCTACATGTGTAATCTTAGGGTCGTAGAGAGTGGGAAGGAAACCATTACTTACACTGATGATGGAAATATCTTCCGGCACACGTAGTTTTTTTTCATGCACTGCATACATCACACCAATCAAAATCAGGTCGCCCATACAGAAGATCACGTCGGGTTTTTCCGGGCCATCAAGGGCGGCAAGGGTTTCAATTCTTGATTCCTCTGCCTGTTCCGGAAAAGCAACCGTTGTTTTTATGCCGGGGGAAAGCTGATGCAATGTTTCCTGGAAAGAAGCGAGACGTTTTTTGGTAATGCTCAGGTGCGGGTGACCAAAAAGTGCGAGCACATGTTTTTTATTTTTCCTGACGATGGCTTCGGCCGCCACCCGGCCCGTTTCTGTATCTGCGAGGCAAACTTTATTGCAGACATCGGTGTCGGGCACCCGGTCAAAAAAGATCACGGGGGTTTTTAATTCGTTCAGTTTGAGAAAAGGTGCAGGATCATCTGTTTCTATAGAAATAGATACAAACAAACCCGCCACCATATTTTTACGGAAAAGGTTGAGGTTACTGGTTTCTATCTGCAGTTTATCCATCGATTGCATAATCAGTACAGAATAGCCATGCAGCCGTGCCTCATCTTCTACCGCGGCAATAAAAGAATCATAGAAAAAATTATTGAT
>JANPIE010000180.1:0-30140 GCA_031424835.1 Chitinophagaceae bacterium | reverse complement strand
TTGTGCGACAATTTAATGAGTATTTTGGAATGCCAAAAAAAGAATTGACTTACCTTTCTGCAATAGCCGGTCTGTTTTGTATTTATTCCGCTGCTTGCTTTTCAATTTTAAAACGAGGCTGGGCACCGTATATCAGGTTTATTGGCATTGCAAACATAATATACTGTGCATTGACCATGGGACTACTGATAGCATACTTGCCTCTATTGACAATCATTGGGAAAAGCTACTTTGTAATTGAAATAGTTATTATTTGCATACTTAGCTATATCGAACTTAATGTGGCAACAAGAAATAAAGATATATAGGAAGCGGGTCAGGGAATTCTAGAAAATCTGCCAAATGATTTCAACGCAAAACGTTTTTCGTAAATCCAGATGCCTTACAACTTGCGCAAACTTATGTAGCTGGAAAGTTGCGGGTGGGACTGGATCAGACAACTGTTTCAGTTCCTCACAGAAGAATTCAAATTCCCAAACTTCGCCAACCCCTATGCGGTAGCCGTCTTCAATATTTTCGTCCCCGGCTTTAAAACATTGAAGCAAATACGAAGGTTGGATAAATAACCCAATAGAAAATGATGAAACAGTTTGTACTTGAAAAATTTGATAGCGGCATGCACTATATAACGCTAGACAGCAAAACTGTTTTACCGCTAACCAAAAACGGAAATAAAAGAGCAATTTGCAAACTGAATAACGAAATAGAATTCCACTGTGCCATTATGTTCAAAAAAGAAGGTGGACACTATATAAATATTGGCTTAACAATATGCAGAAAACTCAAAATCAAAGCAGGTTCAAAGGTTGCAGCAACCTTTTCCATTGACAAAACAGAATATCAATTTGAAATGCCGGAAGAACTGAAAGAGGTTTTGGACACCGACCAGGAAGCAGACCGTATTTTTCATTCGTTGACCAGGGGTAATCAACGCGGACTAATATATCTGGTTACACAAGTAAAGTCCAGTGCCAGAAAAATTGAAAGGGCACTAAAAATTGCAGACAGTATAAAAAAGGGGCTGACATCACCAAAAGTAATTTTAAAATAGCCGGATGGTAAACCCAGAGCCACGAATGGTTACAAGAGCAGCAGTCAACATGGGGTTTGGCGCGTAATGGATAAAAACAGCACAACACTTTAAAGCATATCCCATTGGCCGAGACCCGGAGCAGACCGAATTATAGCACCCCATCTGCATGAATCTTCAAAACGAGCCCGCCATTCAGCAACAAGGTCAAAAAGCAAAGCAGCTACTTTCAACATCAAAAATTGTTTGGCGCCGCACAGCGCTTCCAATATTCCATTATGACAGTTATTGTCTTTTCCAATTCATCAAAGAAAATTTGCTTTTGAAAAAATCCCTGAACTGATAGGCTATACGCCTTTATAACTGCATCCTGACTTAGTGCAGTAGAAAAAAATAAATAAGGTATACAGCGAAGTTGCAATTTTGCGTCCATCTTTATTTTATCCCTTAAAGCAAAACCATCCAGTTTTGGCAGATTTATATCAGAAAGTATCAGGAAGGGGACTATATCGGAATCATTCAGAAAGTCAAGGGCACGAATACCATCAGGAAAAAAATACAGAACATTGGGATATTCTAATTTTGCAAAAACTTCTTCCAACAAAATACGATCATCCTCATCGTCTTCAATGATAATTATAGGTCCATTTTTATTCATGTACTTTATCTTTAGTGCAATCTAACCTCTTAAATCATGCAAAGCCACAAAAACATTAAGTTTATGTAGCTGGATGCACCGCGGGCAATCGGCGTTTTGGGCTATAGGGCCGCGTTGCATTATTTGGGAGGCAAGCGTTAAAAGTTCCTGGACATGCTTTGGCTACACCAAGAAATAACTAATGGTCGGAAATGCCCAATCGATGAAATAGCCCCTATTTACAAAACTAGGTATAATACGCAATGTCGCCACCCCTATCCAATATTTACCAGGCGGCAACTTCGTGTAGTTCCATGTATTCTGCAGGTGCTGCACCTGACCAACCATAGTAAGCTAATAATAACACACCACACTGTAACCTTCCGTTCATCGTGCGGCCAGTACCTTGTCAAATAGTGCTTACCTTATAAATGGTAAGAAGTGTTTCCAGAAAACCAGATAATTTGTACGTAGCGCAAGTGATCGATTTCTTTAATTCAGTGAGTTAAACACAATCATACTAACCTACTATCTAAATGAATTGTCACATGAAACTACTCATCACTATTGTTACATTGATAATTTTACTACCCCTATCTACATCGGCACAAACAGAGAAAGACAAAGTGGTGGGAGCGGTACAAAACTACGTTGATGCATTCTACAACGCAGATACTTCCAAAATCCACCAAAGCATTGCGAAAGATGTTGTGAAGTATGGCTACGCCATACCAAAGAATAAGACCAAATATGAACGGTATCCCGGCTCCTTTGAGGAAATGATTAGTTCAATAATAAAATATGGCAGGTTTCCTACGAGAACTCCCATAAAAATAGAGGTATTTGATATGTTAAATCAGACTGCGTCCGCAAAAGTTACGGCCGGATGGGGAATGGATTACATCCTGCTTGCTAAACAAAACGGCACCTGGAAAATAACCCATGTTTTGTGGCAAACACACCCACCTAAAAGATAAAGTGTATCACGCTAATTGTTTGGGGCATGAAAAAAAACATAAAAAAGTGGTTGCATTTTATGTTACATACCGTTTCGCGTATCCGGTGGTGGCATAGCCTGGGCTTAATAATTTTACTGTCAGGAAAGGTTTCTGAAGCGAATGCAGCGCAGAGAGTAACCTATTTGTATAATAGTGGTTGGTTAATTGAAACACCCAATGAATTAATCTTAATTGATTATGTTCCCGCTGATAACCTCCACCAGATGGATAGTGTCCTATTCAAAAAAATAAAACGGGCAGTTGAAACCAATAAAAAAGCCTACATTCTGATCACTCATGAACATTCCGATCACTTCTACGAGCCCCTGCTTCAATGGCATCATAAAATAACCGGACTAACCACCATTTTAGGCTGGGACTATTCCACAACGGATAAATCAATTCTAAAATTGTTTAACAGGGATAGTCTATCCGTAGGTTCTCTTAAAGTGGCATCGCATCCTTCAACGGATGCCGGTTCCGGCTTTCTTGTAAGGCTGGCCAATCTCACATTCTACCATGCAGGGGATCATGCTGCCTGGTCAAATGATGTAACACTGAAATTTACCGATGAATTAAAATTCATTGGTAATCTTACAGGAAAAATTGATATGATTTTCATTCCCATAGCCAGGGGAAAGCTGGGTGGTTGTAAAAGCACAGAAAGTATCAATGAAGGTACAGTGCTCGCCTTGCAAATACTGAAGCCACGTATGGTTTTTCCCATGCATATTCAATGTGACAATCTTCTGCCCTATCAGGAATTTGGCAACCAGGTATTAAAGAGATTTCCCGCAATTGTTCCTAAAGTGCCGCCCGCCAACAATTATGAGTTTGAATTTACCACTTTATGATGCCAGCATACAGCCCTGAGAGCTGAGGCACCGTTGAAACTGACAAGGCGGGGCAATCCAGACTGTTACCTTCAAATATCTCCTGGCGCAATAAACCGCTGTTTTTGTCGCAATTACACCATTTGTATCCCGAACTTAAGTAGTAGGTTTAAACTTCAAAACCCAACTCAACAACCATGGCACTGATCAATCCCCACATCAACTTCAACGGGAACGCCGAAGAAGCATTCAATTTTTACAAATCCGTATTTGGCGGAGAGTTCGCAAAAGTTATGCGTTTCAAGGACCTGGCAAGCGATGAATTTCCTGTGGCAGATCATGAAGCCAATAAAATAATGCATATTGCCTTACCTATCGGCAAAAACGTTTTAATGGCGAATGACGTTCCTGAAATCCTGGGTAAAACAAATGAGAACGAAAACAGGTCAAAAATATCCATTAGTGCAGAATCCAGGGAAGAAGCCGACAGAATATTCAATGGACTTTCAGCAGGAGGGCAAATTGAAATGCCTATTTCCGATAGCCCCTGGGGTTCCTACTTTGGCATGTTCAGAGACAAGTATGGTATTGAATGGATGGTGGACTTTGACCCAACTTACAACGGGAAAATATAAGCAGAAAACAATGAGCGCCTAACCCTGTGTAGTAAGATTGCGGCGGGTTGCAGGCATTCAACCTTACATCACTACTTTTCTTTATTGGATAATTGAACCAGGCGTTTTTCAATTGCCACTACTTCATAATCACCTTAACTTTAAGGCATATATAGGATTTGTCAGAATAGGCGCAATACCTCTTGCTGCTTTTTTGCAGCGCCCGGGTCATCAATCGAATGGTAGACATATCCAGGGTAAAAAAAGTCTCAGTGGCTTTTTGTGTCATCTGTGTCTTTGTGGTGAAGCCTTCGGTTCGATAATGGAGGGAAGGCTTCACCACAAAGAAACAGAGTACACAGAACTACTCAGAGCTATCGCCCAGGGAATCATTGATGTTGGATGCGGCATTGCGTCTAATCTGCCTAATCCTATATTGCATATCTAATGCAATCACTTTACTTAAAGAAAATGTAGTCATGACAAAAGCAATTAACTCATTAACGCTTCTATTATCATTGACATTGGCAACGGGTCCTGTAATGGCACAAGACAAGAGAGAGGCTGAAATCAGGCGACTTGAGAATAGAGAAAGAGAGGCTGTAATGAAAACTGACAGCATACTGCTGTACAAAACTCTTTGGTCACCTGCAATGGTCATTAACACCCCGGCAAACCGTATTGGAACCGTAGAAAGCACCAAAATGCAATTGAGAACCGGCAAGTTGCATTATTTATCGTTTGAAAGAAACATTGAGAAAATAACCTTCCATGACAACCTTGCTATTGTGATGGGTGAAGAAAAAATAAGACCTCAGGGCGACCAGGACAATGCAGGGAAATTGGTTACGAGACGTTTTACCAACCTATGGAAATACAAAAATAAAAAATGGACGATGATTGCCCGCCAGGCGACAATTAGCAAAATTGAATAATGAAATACAGCCGCAGCATATCATACGATATCCAGGGGTAGTGGGCCTGGTTTGAGGTTCAACGCAGGAACCGCTTCTGTGCCTCTCCGTTTCTTCCCGGGACGCGAAAAGATAAATCCACTTGTCAACAAATTCCGCGATCCCTCCCAGGTTTCTGTCTCCAATGCCAAAAACATATGCCGTTATTAACCCCTTCTCCGGCCGAACGGAGCCTCAAAACAGCGTAATTCAAATTATTTTTATTGTTTATCAATAAATATTTACCTATATTTGCAGCATCAACCTAAACTCAATTCAAATGTCAACCAGAAACAACTTCGTATTTAAAGCCCTCTACATTGTGGCATGGATAATCTTTGTCGGCCTGAGCATAGAAGCCGGCGCCTTGATTGTCAATTTTATTTTTAGTGTGTTCAAACCCCAATTTGTGGGTAACCTGTATCAAAAATTAGATGTAAGTCAATTGTACCAGCAGAACCCTTGGGCCTTTTTCAGTATGTACAGCTTTGTGCTGTTCGTTGCCATATTAAAAGCATGGCTATTTTATATTTTAGTAGAGCTGCTTCACAAACTGGATTGGTCCAAGCCTTTTAGCAGCTATGCAGCTAACAAAATAAAAAGTATTGCGTACTATACATTATCCATAGGACTCATTAGCTATATCGCCCGGCAATCTGCTAAAAACCTCATGCATCATGGATACGAAATCAACAAACTGAATGAATTCTGGGTAGATAGCCAGGCATTTATTTTGATGGCCGCTGTTGTGTACGCGATAGCCCAGATTTTTACCAGGGGCGTTGAACTTCAAAACGAACACGACTTAACCGTATAAACTATGCCAATCATTGTAAACTTAGATGTAATGATGGCCAGGCGAAAGATGTCGCTCAATGAGCTATCAGAAAAAGTAGCGCTCACGCTTTCTAACCTGTCGATCTTAAAAACGGGAAAAGCGAAAGCCATACGTTTCAGCACCCTGGAAGCTATCTGCAAGGCACTCAATTGCCAGCCCGCAGACATTCTGGAATACGTAGCTGAAAGCCAGAACTGACCCGGTTTTGAAATGAGCGTTTATACCATCAGTTAGTCTGGAACCTGATCATAATTGCAAGGCACAGTAAACTATTCACCACCCTAACGCAAAGCCGGTGCCCGAATGTTTATATGCGCAAGTGTTGTACCTTGGTTCAGCATCTTTCGTAACACCTCGTAAACAACAACACCGGGAAACTGCTTACTATGCGAAAAATCATTTCATTTATGCACCTGTCGCTCGACGGTTTTGTAGCCGGACCAGCCGGAGAGCTGGACTGGGTAACGGTGAATGAGGAAATTTTTAGGCATGTTGGCAAGCGGATAAGTGCGGGCGACACTGCCTTATACGGACGGGTAACCTACCAGATGATGGAAAATTACTGGCCCACGGCGGGAGACAAGCCCAATGCAACAAAGCACGACATAGATCATGCAAAATGGTATGCGAAAGTCCGCAAACTGGTACTATCAAACACCCTGAAAGAGGCAGAATTGACAAACACAAATATTTTAAGCGACAATCTTTCAGCGCAACTGAAGGAAATAAAACAATCCGGCGATGGCGATAACAAAGAGATCCTGCTTTTCGGCAGTCCCACGGCCACCCATTCGTTAATGCAACTGGATTTAATTGACGGCTACTGGTTATTTGTTAATCCGGTAATCCTTGGAAGGGGCATCCCCCTGTTTGTGGATGTGAAAGACAAGATAAAACTAAATCTTTTGACCACCCATCAATTCAGCAGCGGGGTTACGGAGCTGAATTACCTGGTGGCCCGGTAATCACCACACTTCATCAACATGGCATGGACGGCCCGGAGGGGTGCAGGTTTACATTCGCGCGATTGTATCACCGCAACATTTTACCGGTTAACCCCTTCCTCTGCTTAGCAAATGTTGGTGGCAATGCCCTTTGCCAACACTTTTTTGTAAGAACCGCTGTAGACATTCCTCTGTTTTTCGTAATTTGTTATGTGAAAAATAGCTAAGAAATAGGGCTCAATTTTGTTATTGACAAGCTCACCAATTCCATCGAAAATGTAGTGACAGGAGACAATTTTGCCACTGATATTTCCATACTGGAAAGCACCGATTTAAAGACTGTAAGCAAAAAAAATAAATGGCTATCCAATTGGAAAGAGGAATTCTGGCTGCCAGCACGAGAGGTTTATTAACTAACGATTATAAATAACTCAACAATAATTCAAGGGCTAATCAGTTTAGAAGTGAAATCAGACCATGTTTTTATGCACTTGGTTGAGAGTGCACCTTTCAATAAAGGAAAGGCTAAGGTTTATTCAGGAGTTCCGGGAAATCTGGTTGCATTTGCCTGTAAACTTTCCTTTCAACGCGGCCACGAGGGCAATGTTTCATTTCTGTCAAAAACGCAGCTTGTGGGGCATTATGAGAAGACCCTTGGCGCATAGCATTTTGGTGGACGGGTTATGGTTATTGAAACAAAAGCAGCTTTAAAACTTATTAATAAATATTTTCAAAGTCAATAAAATGAAAACTAAAAAAACAGAATTAGACGTTGACTTTATTGGTGGCCAAAGTACATTAACCGCAGCAGAAGAAAAAGCATTAAGCAACTTTTTCAAGCAACGTAAAATGTCTTCTGCTGATACTCCCACTAAACAAAGACGTGGTTCTTCAGGACATCAGAAGGTACACGCGTAATTACACTGCCGCCAACATGGGGTTTACCCCGGTTGGGCTTGACAAACAAACATAAGCAATTTGCAAAGCCGGGCATCGGTTCGGGAAGTCGGAATTCTCATTTCATATGGGGATGATTTTAATAGCACTTCAGTTTTTAATACCCCTGCCGCCCCGCTGTAAACTTAGAAATGACCAGGAAATGGACAGCCAAAAGCCATTGGTGAATAAAAAATACCTGCTTGAAAAATTCCCGGGGAAAGGTGGCTGGACCTACGCCAGGATTCCCGAGATTTTACAGGATAAACACTCGCCATTTGGCTGGGTAAGGGTTCGCGGAACCATTGACCATTTTGAAATCAGCAATTACCACCTGATGCCCATGGGAAACGGCAAACTTTTTCTGCCGGTAAAAGCGGCCATAAGAAACAAAATAAAAAAACAAGCCGGGGATACCATTCATGTGACCTTGTATGCTGACCATTCCCCTACCGAAATTCCGGAAGAACTGAAACTTTGCCTGCAGGATGAACCCGGTGGGCTTGAAACGTTTATGACCTATACCCATGGTGAACAAAAAGCATTCATTGACTGGATATATTCAGCAAAGACAGACGAAACCAGAATTGAACGCATTGCCAGGACGCTGGATAAAATTGCCCAGGGCAAAACACTAACCATCAAAAAAAATTACTCAAAATAGATAACAACAACGCTGAGCATATTAAGCGCGAATAATGAAACTGGACCGTGGTGTTGCGAAATACAGGAACGGAGATATCATCAACATTCATTGCATAACTGAAAATAAAATTCCGTGCGTCACAATCAATCATTTTTAAAAATAGCATCCGTTTGTTCAATCCTTACTGCCGCCACTACTTTTTTACTGTGGTTGCTGCCCAATTTGTATAGCCAGCCGGCCAATTTTGAAGAAGCTGTTTTATTGCACCAGAATGATTACTACATGGCAAGGCAATGGGTAAATTTCATCCATATTCCGCTGTGTTTGACAGCATACTTTGGTCTTGCCATAATCCTTTACCAAAGAGAGGCAGCACTGCCCGTAATGGGTATGGTGTGGTTTACCATCTGGGGAGCCATTGAAATGATTGGGGTATCCATCATTATTTTTTCAGTCAATTTCAACTGGCGCAGCAGCTACGCATTGGCGGACCAGGCAAACAAAACCCTATTACAAAACAATATAGAATCCTTTTACAGCATCTGGGACAGCCTGTTTTTTGTTTTGCTGGTTGCCTTCCTGCTGGGCACATTATTTTTTGCCTGGGCCACATGGCGCAGCAAAGGGATTGGAAAAATACTTAGTTACCTGCTGTGGCTGGCTGTTCCGCTCACCATACTGATTATTTTATCCAACTATGCGGCGCAAGCCTGGGCAGGCCAGGTTACAAAGTATCTGTACCCTGTGCTGCAACCTGTTAGCAGATGCTTATTGGGTGTTTTTATCTGGCAAAGCATAAAGGCTGCGCCCAATACAAATTCCGAGATGGCCGCCAAACGAGTGGGAGTTGACACCTGATGCATTGGCATTCCCGTTCACGTCAATCAACACCTGCTTATTAGTACACCCCTATTAGCGTGCGGGCAAACCTATTTGCCGGCAGGCTATTTTAGTTTGGTTTTGTATATTTATTGATGCGCGGTTGCTGAGATAGGCCTACAGGCAGCAACGCATCAAACCCACAAATAAAACAACCAACTGCAATGACCCATTTTGTTGTACCCCATAATGATGCATGGAAAGCAGCATTCGATGACCTGGCAGCATGTCTTTCCAGAATGCTGGATGGCTTCAGGGTAGATATTCAGCATGTGGGAAGTACGGCGATACCGGGTCTTGCAGCCAAACCCATTTTAGATATCGACATCATTATCGGGAACAAGGCTGACCTTACCGGCATTGCTGCGACACTTGAAAAAGCAGGGTATCAAAACAGGGGTGAGCAAGGCATTCCCGGTCGCTTCGCCTTTAGGCAAACGTCTGCATTAACGCCGGTAACAGGAAACAATACGCAATGGCAGGAACACCATCTCTACATCTGTTTTTCTGACAGCTTAGCGCTGAAAAATCATGTTTTGTTCAGGGATGCACTGCTGAATAATACTCAACTTACCCGCAAATACCAGGAACTGAAAATGACTCTGGCAAAGCAAAAGGGCATGACAAGGGAAAACTATACCCGTCAAAAAACGGAATTTATTATTTCCGTTCTGGGTTCACTCGGGCTGGATAAAAATGCATTAACGGAAATTGAAAATGCTAACAAATAAAATGAACAGACGCCAACATCCATTACGGGCCAGGTGCATAACAGCATAACCAACAAAAAATATTTCTACATATCGAAGCCGACTAATTATGGAAAAATTAAGACTACTTGTGATAGCCCTTTTTATCTCCGGATTGCTACAGGGGCAGGATACCGCTACATTTAATTTCGGCATCGACCATATAGCGCTCTCTGTAAAGGACGTGGACCGCTCTGCCGGATTTTACAAAAAGATCCTGAAACTTCAGGAAATTACCAACCGATCGAAACTCGAAGACGTTCGCTGGTTCTCTCTTGCGGAAGGAAAAGAGTTGCACCTGATTGCCATTATAAAGGAACAGGTTACGGCCAATAAAGCGCTGCATCTTGCATTGACAACAGCGCAATTTGACGCATTTGTTAACAGGTTGGATCAATTCAAGATTGCCTATTCCGACTGGCCCGGTAAAAATCACAAAGTGAATATCAGGGCAGACGGTATCAAACAAATTTTCTTCCGGGACCCTGACGGATACTGGATTGAAGTGAACAGTATCGCGCAGAAGTAAACCCCGGTTCACAAATACCTGCCCGCAAACCTCTGTTCACGGCAGCAGACACCCGGAAGGATCGCAAGTTTCGGGTTGTTCTGTTAACAGGTGTTATTGATTTTTGTAAGTCAAACTATACATTGAATGTTATGGAAATCAGCAATTGCCGGTTGACAGATGTTACTGCTATCCTCTCGCTTTACGAGGCTGCTAGAAATTTACAATCCGAAAAAAAGATGGTTGTTTGGCCCTTCTTTGAGCCATCATTCATAGAAAAGGAAATAATGGAATCGCGGCAATGGAAGTTGACCATGGATACGGCAATCGCCTGCAACTGGGCCATTACCTTTCAGGACAAAGAAATCTGGGGCGGGAAGGACCAGGGCGACGCTGTGTATATTCATCGAATCTGTACCAACCCAGCTTTGCGCGGCAACCGGTATATTGAAAAAATTGTGGAATGGGCAGGTATCTATGCCCGTGAACTGGGTATCCGGTTTATTCGATTAGACACATTGGGCCACAATACCCGATTAATTGCCCATTATACCTCAGCGGGATTTGATTTTTTAGGAATGGTCAGGTTAACTGATACCAAAACATTACCGAAACATTACCAGGACGAACCGAATTGTTGTTTATTTGAAATGGATTTACGCAGGTAGAAGCAAAACTTGCCATCGCAGTCATTTACTACCGGCAAGCGCTTGTTAAAAACACAGGCAGCCAACCATGCACAGGAAATCGCTCAAAATGCCTAAGGCTTCTGGCAAACAAGGGCAGCCTGCCAGTTCATATCTCTCTTACACCCTACCCATTGCAGCCAACTTCATCTTATCTGACGTTTCTTTGCCGAGGTAGTTTTCAATCCTTCCCCCGATGAAATAGACCAGGGGCGTAAGCAGGATGGCCATGGCAAATTTATAAAGATAGTTTACCAGGCAAATGGCAAGAACGAGTTGCCAGCTCCAGCCCGCACCGATCTTGAATGCGATAAACAGCACCACAAAACTATCCACCAGTTGCGATACCAATGTGGAGCCTGTGGCCCGCAACCAAATCCATTTTTCGCCCGTCATTTTTTTGATTCGGTGAAACACCGTTACATCTACGATCTGGCTAACGAGGAACGCGGTAAGACTCCCAAAAATGATCCACATACCCTGCCCGAATATACCGCCGAATGCAGTCTGCATATCTGCAATGCCTTCGGTTTGCCTGGAGGTGATCCAGAAATCAGCAGGCGGAATTTTCATCGCTGCATAGAACATCAGGAATGCATAGGAGATCAGTATGATGGCGGTGTAACTGATGCGGCGAACGGCTTTGGGACCATAATATTCATTCACAATATCTGTGATGATAAACTCCAGTGGCCACAGCAAAACGCCGCAGGTAAGATTGAAGGCCAAACCCGACTGTCCGAATATGGTGAAGTTGGATGGCTCCGCTCCCAGCAGTTTTTCCAGTGAGAATATCTTTCCGCCAATACATTCGGCGATCATGGCATTGGCTACAAAAAAAGCAGTGATGCCGAGAAAAAGTTTGGTGGGCTTACTCTTTAAAATATCCTGTATCATTAAACAAGTATGAATTGTACAAAGATCTGTATGATGAGGAAAAGAAAATTAGTCATGGCCAGCCACCCCTGCACCCCCAGCGGTTTTTTACTTACTAAACGTGTGAGGTAAAGTATACAAACCAGCAAATTGGCAAGCGGCGCCACCGGGATTCCGAGGGTAATGATGATGCCGTTAATTGCATTTGACCCGATAAAATCAGTGGTATAACGCATTACCATGCAGAAAACAAAAAGCACATTGCATATAAATGCGAATCTGGAAAAAAAGGATACGGTTCTCATACAGGTAAAAGGGCAGTTAGTGCTTCCGGCAGCAAGTTTCACACAAATTACCTATAAACACCTGTAAATCATGGCAGGGGATAGAAAAAATGAAACATTTTTTAGGTAGGTTTGCCGCAGCCTAAAACAAACGCATGAAGACTTTTGAATGGAGATCGATTACCCCGCACGCCATAGCGGTGGGCATCTTCCTGGTAGTTGCTGTTATCTTTTGTAAACCTGCACTGGAAGGAAAAGTACTTAGCCAGGGTGATGTAATACACTGGAAAGGAATGGCGCAGGATATGTACAACTACAAAGCCAAACACGGCCATTTTCCGCTATGGAACAATAACCTTTTTGGTGGCATGCCCGCTTACCAGATAGCGTTGGAATCTGCCAATCCTGTCTCTCCCATTTATGTACATACGGCCATGATGGTATTGAAAAAGCCGATCGCTTATTTCTTCCTGTTGTGTGTAGCGTTTTATTTTTTGTCGCAGGTAATCGGCGTTAGGCCATGGCTTGGCATTTTAGGCGGTATCGCGTATGCCTATGCAACGTATAGCCCGGTGATTGTGGCCGTGGGACACGATACCAAAATGCAGGCAATGGGATACCTGCCCGCATTTCTCGCCGCCTTATGGCTTATTTATAAAAAACAATACTGGTGGGGGGCCGCACTTACTGCCTTGTTCAGCGCCTTACTGATTGCGATGAACCATTTGCAGGTGACCTACTATGGGCTCATCGTTGCCGGTTTTATGACGGTGGGTTTTGCCATTCAATGGATCAAACAGAAAGACTATAAACACCTGGCCACTTCACTGGCTATCGCGATAGTGGCGGGTATCATTGGCGCAACCGCTAACCTGGTTACACTGGCCACAACCAATGATTACGCCAAGGCAACCGTTCGCGGCAGTTCATTAAGCCTGGATTCTACCGGGAAAACAGTAAGACAAAACGGTTTACAGATTGACCGTGCATTCTATTATGGCAGCTATGGTATTGATGAAACATTCACTTTCATGATACCGCGTATATACGGCGGCAGCAGCTCAGATGTGGGACAGGAACTGGATGGCAATTCGCACCTGGCTAAGATCGCTGTAGAAAAAGGTATCTCAGAAGACCAGGCCGCGCAATTTGCCGGCAGCATAGGCACCTACTGGGGTACACAGCCTGGCACATCCGGGCCGGTTTACCTGGGCGCAATTGTATGCTTCCTGTTCATCTTCGGGATGGTGTATGTAAAGAGCCGGCACAAATGGTGGATATTCGGGGTTTGCCTGCTCGCCATCATGATGAGCTGGGGAAGTAATTTTTCTGCGTTCAATACTTTTCTTTTCAACAACCTTCCTTTCTATAACAAGTTCCGCGCGCCGGATATCATACTGGTGGTACCGCAGTTGCTGTTCCCGTTACTGGGCATCATGGCACTGCACCAGGTATTCAATGAAACGGATAAAGCAGAAGCCCTTAAGAAATTAAGGACGAGCCTCTATATTACCGGCGGGTTCCTGCTGGTAGCATTGGGACTGTACCTCTCATTTAGCTATACCGGCCGGAATGATGAAGCCATACGTAACATGTTTACCCAGAGTTTAGGTGGCAACAAAGAAGAAGGCACCAATTTCTACAACGCATTAAGGGCCGACAGGAAATCATTGTTTGGTGCGGACCTTTTGCGTTCCATATTGTTCATCGGCGCCAGTATTGCATTGCTATGGTTGTTCCTGAAGAACAAACTGAAAATGGCATATGCTATGGCGGCCATCATCATCTTATCTTCTATCGATGTATTGTCTGTAGGCAGGAAATACCTGAGTGAAAATAATTTCACAGAAGAAGAAGTGATGAACGACAATGCATTTAAACCATCCGCTGTAGATGTGGAAATATTAAAAGATACCAGTCGTGCGAGAGTACTGAACCTGGCCGCGCAGGGCGGTCCGTATAATGATGCCATCACGTCGTATCATCACCGTTCTGTAGGTGGCTATCACCCTGCCAAGCTGAGCATCTATGATGACCTGATCAGTTACCAGCTCAATAAACAACCGCTGAATATAGGTGTCCTGAATATGATGAATACCAAGTACGTGATCGTGCCCAACCCGCAAAACGGTCAGCCTGTGTTGCAGGTAAATCCTGGCGCACTGGGACAGGCATGGTTTGTAAAACATATCCTGTATGTAAAGGAGGCGGGCGAAGCCATGAAGGCGGTTGACAACCTCAATCCAAAAGATACAGCGGTGGTAGAGGAGAAATTTAAGAAAGACATTCCCTTTCAACCGGTGGCAGATTCATCTGCTGTGATATCGCTGGTGAACAACGACAATGATGTGATCCATTACCGCACCAGCAGTAGTACCAACCAGTTTGCTGTTTTCAGCGAGGTATTTTATGACCGCGGGTGGAAAGCATATATTGACGATAAGGAAACACCCATCATCCAAACAAACTATGTATTGCGTGGACTGGCCATTCCTGCGGGTAACCACCAGGTAAGGTTTGAATTTAAACCGGCTTCCTATTATAACAGCAATGTGGCCGCTATTGTGGCATCTGCACTTATCTGGCTGTTATTGATTGGCGCCATTGTTTTCACTGTGCGAAAGAACAAAGTAACCACCTAAATGAAAAACCCGTCTGTACTGGGTATTGTTTCCTATAAGGTCTTTCCGGCACAGATGGGTGGCCAGAAATGCGTAGCTGACTTTTACAAACATATGGCCCGGCAAACCCGGGTGATACTTGCAGCCGCGCGCGAGAACAAGCAGGCGGCTAACCAGTCTTACCCCGTATTCCCCTTCCTCCACAACCATTGGAAGGGCCTCCTGAACCTGCGGTACCTTTACCGTCTCAAAAAACTGGTAACCGATGAATCGATCGATGTGATCATCATTGAACACTCGTATTTTGGCTGGCTCGGGCTGTTGCTCCGGCGTCTTACAAAAAAGCCGGTAGTGATCCGGTCACACAATATTGAATCCATCCGCTTCCGCGATATGCAGCGTCCATGGTGGCGGCTCTATGCCTGGTATGAAAGGAAGGTACACCGCGAAGTGGATCATAGTTTTTTTATTACAAGGGAAGACAGGGACTGGGCAATCAGACACTGGCATTTACCTGAGCAAAAATGCAGCGTGGTTACATGCGGTACCCGCACCAGCCAACCTGCCGCGCCCGAAATAAGGAAAACAGCGAGGGAACAGTTACTTGCTTTATATAACCTGCCCCGTTCCACCCGGTTATTCTTATTCAACGGTACACTGGATTATTTACCCAATACAGATGCGCTGCGAATCATCATCAATGAACTCTTACCCAGACTACAGGCGATGCATTTTGATTTCAGGATTTTTGTTTGTGGCAAGGGGCTGGATGAGCAGTGGATACATGTACTCAAATCGCACCAGGAAATCGTTTACACCGGTTTTGTTGAGAATATTCAACTGTATTACCAGGGGGCAGATGCATTTATCAACCCCGTAACGCTTGGTGGCGGCGTTCGGATTAAATTGGTGGAGGCGCTGGCGCATGGGCAATCCTGCATCTCCACCGCAAGTGGTGCCCGCGGTATTGCGCCTGATATTGCAGGAGATAAATTGGTAAGGGTGGACGACTATGATTGGCAGGAATTTGCGGATAATATGCGATCCGGGGTGCATACCCTGAGCGAAACCCCGGCTGCGTTTTATGACGCATTTGATTGGGACAGGATTGTACAGAAAGCCCTGTTATCTTTACAGACCTTATGATTGACACACTGAAAATATCTGTGGTAATCTGTACCTATAACCGTGCTGCCTATATACAGGACGCAATGGAAAGCCTGTACAGGCAAACGCTGGCAAGGAACAGTTACGAGGTGATCGTTGTTGATAACAATTCAATCGACAACACCCGGCAAATTTGCCAAAACTTTATCGGGTCACATTCAGATGCCCGGTTCTACTATTTTAATGAACCGAAGCAGGGCGCATCCTTTGCCAGAAACACCGGTGCGGGACATGCCCTTTCACCACTGTTGTGTTTTATGGATGATGATGCCATAGCCGACAATGACTACCTGGAAAGGATTGTTCGTTTTTTTGAAACCAATCCTGATGCCGGTGGGCTGGGTGGTAGAATCATTCCCCGGTACCTTCCCGCGGAACCTGAATGGATGAGCCATTATGTATCTTCCCTGGTGGGTCAGTTCCATTACAGCGATACACTCACAGTATTTAAACCTGGCAAATACCCCTTGGAGTCGAATATGATCGTAAAGAAAAAAGACTTCGATGCCATTGGGGGCTTTAATACCGATTTACCGGGTGTGGTGGGAACTTTACGTATTGGCGGTGAAGGCAAGGATTTTTTCCTTCGCTTACAGGGGCTGGGAAGAAGTATTTATTATGACCCCCATATTCGGGTACAGCACGTGGTGGAGACCGCAAAACTTACTCCCGAATACATGTATCGCGTAGCCAGCGGCATTGGTCGCGGAGAAAGGGTGCGTACCTTGCAGCAGGGTAAAATCAGCTACTATAAAAAAATAGCAGAATATATTTTTAAGTGGGGCGCTTCCCTGGTACTCGGAATAAAATATACATTGCAGGGCACACCATCCAAAGCGGCTCCTGTAATACGTTTCAGAATTGATGCACTGAAAGGATTGTTTAATAATTGATTATTGACTTATGGGCTTATCATTAACGTTGGAAAGAAAAATCAAGGGCACATTGAGCAGGTGGCTCGGAATTAAGTTCCAGACTCCTTCCGAAACCGCCAAAGTACGGCATTGGGTACTACCCTATTGCAAGGGCAAAGGTTGCGATGTGGGTTTTGGCGGCGACAAAGTGGTAAAAGTAAATTGTGACGGCATCGATTTTCCCCAGCCCTATACCTATACCGGAAAAGACAAGGTAGATATCGGTTGCGATGTGATCCATAACGAGATCCCTGTGCCTGATAATACCTATGATTATGTCTATACCAGTCACCTCATCGAGGATTTTGCAGATACGCGTGACGCGCTGAATAAATTTATACGCATATTGAAAGACAGGGGTAATCTCATTCTCGTCTTCCCAGATCAACCCGTGTATGAAGTCTATTGCCGAAAACTGGGCATACCCATGAATCCGTACCATGTGCATCCTGATATGGGTTATGATTATATGTTGAAACAACTGGACGGCATACCAGGTATCAGCTACGAATCACTTTTCACGAGTAATTGTGAAGTGGATTATAATGTAGTGATGGTACTCCGCATAAACAAACAGGCCGCATGATCTGGCTTAAAAAAATACTGACCAACTGGAAAGCGGAATACAATGCCCGCCAGAAACAAACACAGTTTGTGAATGGCCTCGCAGCCGTAACCGCCGTGCTTCGCGAACCAGTAATTGACGGCGATGAGATCAATTTTTCACATACAGGTCATGCAGGAGATATTATTTACGCAATCCCCACCATGTATGCCCTGGCAAAAGAGCGGAAAATAAATCTCTACCTTGAACTGGACAAACCTGCCCGGGATTTTACGCCCTCAATGAAACACCCCAATGGCAGGGTGATGCTTACCAGGAAAAGTGTAGAACTGTTTGCGCCCCTGCTGCTCTCTCAGCCACAGTTTAATAAATGCGAAGCACTCACCGGCCAGCCCATACATTATGACCTCACCGCATTCCGCGAATTGCCCTTCGATTACCGCATGGGCAGCATTGCGCGTTGGTATTTTCTTACCTATGGCATTAACTGGGACCTGGGAAGGTCCTGGCTAACAGTTCCGCCCAACCGGAATTTTGAGGATGCCATCGTGGTGGCGCACAGCAGCCGTTACCGTTCACCCGGTATCAGTTATGCGTTCCTGGAAAAATACCCCCGTGTGGTTTTTACCGGTGTACCCGAAGAATTTGCGGAGATGAAAACACAGATACCTTCCCTTGAATACGCGCCGGTGAATAATTTTTATGAACTGGCATCGATCATATCCGGAAGTAAATTATTTATCGGCAACCAATCCTTTCCCTTTTCACTCGCTGAAGCCATGAAAGTAAAAAGGGTACTGGAAGTGTTTCACCAATGTCCCAATGTAATTACAGAAGGCGCAAATGGATATGATTTCTGTTACCAGCCACAATTTGAAAAAATAGTCAGCCAACTGCTGGATTAAATATACTGACCATGAGAAAAATAATCCGAAAATTCCTGAACACTGCCGGGTACGATATCATCAAAGTGAATGTGCATAGCGACAGCAAGGCAGCGAAGGTTAAAAAGGTAAAAGTGGGCAGCTTTTATGTGGATATGCCGGGCAATAACCCGCAGATCAGCAACTATAAGTATGAGCCGGAAGTGAATAGCCAGCTTGGGCGGTTATCCTTATGCATCGCTGCAAAATATCCCGATCTTACCGTTATCGATATCGGGGCAAATGTTGGTGATACGATCGCGGTGATCAAAACGGCGATCGACCTGCCGGTAATAGGCATTGAGGGAGACAATGTATCACATTCCTTTCTGCAGAGAAATACCGCGCAATTCAACAACATTACATTGGTAAAGGAATTTCTTGGTGAGAAACAGGATACCGTACCAGTATCACTCGAAAAAAAAGGCTGGAACACCACGCTGGTACCCGCCGCAGCCAGTGCGCATGTGATTACACTGAAAACACTGGACGCCGTTCTCTCTGAAAATCGATTACTGGACCGCTGTTTAAAATTACTGAAGATAGACTGCGAAGGTTTTGATACCATCATTCTCCGCGGTGCTACGGGTTTGCTGCAGCAACAGAAACCGGTTCTCTATTTCGAATACAACAAAACCAATATGGATGCCATTAAAGAAGACGGGCTATCCACACTTTTATCGCTTGAGCAATACGGCTATGAGCATGTGATCTTTTTTGACAACAAAGGAAGGCATATATTGTCCACCCCTGTTAACCAGCACGAACTCATCCGGCAGCTACACCATTATGCAGACGAAAACGACAGCGCGATCGCTTACTATGATGTGTGCCTTTTTCATCGGGAGGACACCGATATTGCCGGGGCGTTTATGCAGGGTGAGGCCAACTTTTAATTTTGTTTTACAAGCATGCCCATGAGTAACAGGCTAAAAGATATTATTTATAGTTGGGTACTGCGGCTCTCGGTCATGGGCTGGCGAAAGCGAGCCACGCAAAAGAAACTGCTGATCGTTCGCGTGGACGAGATTGGTGATTTTCTACTCTGGCACAACTTCCTTAAAGAAATACTGGCGGCGTTCCCCGATCATACGTACCATTTTTTCGGCAACCAGAGCTGGAAAAATCTTTTTGAAACTTTTGACGCAAGAACAATAGATAAGGGGTATTGGATAGACAAAAAACGTTTCAAAAAAGAAATGGGTTACCGGCTGGGTTTGCTGCGGCAGGTGTACAGGGAAGGTTACAGTACCGTGATCAATCCCACTTTCTCAAGAGACAAAAGATACGATGATGCCATCGTTATGGCCGCTAAGGCCCCGGCTAGCTGGGGAATGGTATCTAACCGTGAAACAGTGCGTGCTTATGAAAAAGGATATGACAAAAACCTGTACACGCATCTTTTTGATCATCCTGTAAAGCCGGTTTTTGAATTCTACCGCAACCGTCTCTTTACAGAATTTATCACAAAAAAAACATCACAGGTAACCGGTACAAAAATCAATACGGCCCTGCTGCCTGCTTTTACCTTTGACCTTCCGCAAAAATATTTTGTTGTATTTCCAGGTTCAAGAAGCAGAAACCGTATCTGGCCCGCTGAGAGTTTTGTATTGGTGAGTAAATACCTGTATGAACAACACGGATGGACCGCAGTGGTTTGTGGCACTCAGTCTGACGCAGAGTATACCCGGGCATTTTGTACGCAGTACGCTAACCCGTTTATTGACCTCACCGGTAAAACCTCGCTGGTGGAAATGCTTTGCCTGCTCACAAAAGCAGAGTGCCTTTTATCCGTGGATACCGGTTCCGTGCACATGGCTGCGGCGGTGGGCTGTACGGTATTTGGCATTTTCAATGGATCGCAATACAAACGCTTTGCTCCCTATCCTGCAGAAGTTGCCTCGAATGTATATGCAGTGTATCCTGATGATATTGAAAAAGAATTGAAGGATGAAAACCTTGTACATGAAAAATACGAGTTTGTTGTCCGCGTCCCCTACTCCTCGGTAAAACCTGAAAAAGTAATTCATACCATTTACCAACACTATCCGACTCTGCGTTAACTCTGGCAACTCATGTTCTCTGCGGTTATAAAAATCTCAATATGGATGCTGCCTGTATTTTATAAACCCTTACAACCGCAGAGCCGCGGAGGACAGTGAGGTTTCGCAGAGACTAAAAGTTCTCCAACCCTAATCTCTTCTTTATACCATACAACCATCGCCCGAAACCCGTCTGCAACAGGTGATGCAATATTTTCAAACGCAGTTGCCAGGCAGCTAACTTAGCAGAAGGGCCAAAATGGGAAGTGTACACTTTTTTATTTTCTTCCAGTGACTTTAGGTAGTTGGCTGAGCTCACCCCGGTATCATCAAACCTGACGATGAGTTTATCGAGGTACTGATAAGGCTCATGCGCGATTCGGCACATCATATCATAATCCATCGCGATCTTATATTGCCCGTCGAACAATCCATTTCTTTCATACACACCTTTCTTAACAAACCAGGTAGGATGTGATACGCTCCGCATACCGCGGTACAGTTTGTCCTTCTCAAAGCGTTTACCTACCACAACGGCTTTACCACCACGCGCGATCGCAATATTCCCGCTGATCCACTGCAAACCGGGATCACGGGTAAATACGCTGTCTACCGCTTCAAGCACATCCGGGGATGCATACACATCGCCGGAATTCAACAGGTGGGTAACAGGCAACGAAGCCTGGTTAATGCCTTTATTGAAGGCATCCGAAATACCCGTATCCCTCTCGTTCAGCCATTTGCGGTAAGGCGGCTGCGGTGTATGCAGAAGCCATTGTTTGATGTCATCGGTAGTAGATCCATTGATCACCCAGTGTTCATCCGGTAAACGCGTCTGTGCATCAACGGAAGCACAGGTCTTTTGCAGGTCTGCGAGGTTATTGAAACAGATGGTGATGACAGAAATACCGGGCATAACGCAAAGTAAATGTTTTAAAACAATCAGCGGAACAGTCCGGCAGTTCTGTGCCTTGCTGGCTGCTCAGCGCACTGGCCGGGCGCTATACAACCGGGTCTCGTTTACAAACCTTTTTCCATTTTTTGCAAAAACAATTCCATGCCTTGTTTCTTGGTATGGGTGAGCCTGTAGCTGATGTTTTTTGTATAATAGGTTAGTAAATCATAGGTGGGATAATGTTCTTCAGCCACCACTTCCGCTATATGGGAAATGCCATAGCCGTTGGCCCGGTTGAACGCATCTTCAAATGCCGGGTCAAGGGGTTTATTGGCTACCCAGGCAGCAAAAACAAATGGCAGGCCTGTATGGGTTTTCCACGCCGAACCAAGGTCATAGTTGTAAGCCGATATCTTTCGCTGTTCCAGCGCCCTGTCGCCGATCACCACGCCTGCGGTGGTGCCTTTGATCAGTGTACGGAAATCTTCACCTGCTTCCTCAAACACAACATCCTGCTTCCAGTATTCCTTTAACAACAGCCTGGCAAGATTTACGGATGTACGGCTCTGGTAGTCAAGCAATACTTTGGTAACAGATTCAATGGGTACCTCGCTGAAGATGGCAACAGAAGCCACTTCACCTTCAGTACCGATACAATACTCGGAAACAATGTGCGCGTTGGCCAGCCGGGGAATCACCGCCACGGGCACGAGCCCGATATCAATTTCATCATTCAGCAGTTTGTGCGCGATCTTCGACGGGTAGGCCTCCACCAGTTCTATCCTGTCCATCAATCCCGAACGTTTCAACCCATATAATAATGGCTTTGTATTCAAATAACTCACTGCACCTACACGTATCTTGTTCAATTGGGTTAATTTTGCTGCAAAGGAACAGAAATAGTAATTAATAATTGATAATTAATAATTAGTAATGGGCATTGAAATTTGCCTTTCTGATAGTAATTACCAATGAAATAATTATTAATTATTAATTATCAATCATCAATTAATCCATGGAGCTAACCCACCTCACCGCTATCTCCCCTATAGATGGCCGTTACCGTAAACAGGTAAGCCATCTCGGCGATTTCTTTTCAGAGTATGCACTGATAAAATACCGCGTACTGGTAGAGATCGAATACTTTTTTTTCCTGGCAGATCATAAATTTTTCAAACTAGCTCCCAAAGCACGTTTGCAGTTAAAAAAAGTGATGGAGGATTTCAGCATAGACGATGCGCAGCAGATCAAACAGATTGAGGCCATCACCAACCATGATGTAAAAGCGGTTGAATATTTTCTGAAAGAACAACTTGACAAAGCAGGTATCGGGGGGTTGAAGGAATGGGTGCATTTTGGCCTTACATCCCAGGACATCAACAATACCGCCATACCCCTTAGCTGGAAGCACTGCATGGAGCATGAGTACCTCCCTGCCATCATTAACCTGCGCAACCATCTGTACCAGTTGGCCGTTAAATGGAAAAAAATCCCGATGCTGGCCCATACACATGGACAGGCGGCTTCCCCCACGCAACTGGGCAAGGAACTGATGGTGTACGTTGAAAGGATCAATAACCAGGTGGAGCAGTTTTCGGGAATCCCCTATGCCGCAAAATTTGGCGGTGCTACGGGCAATTTCAATGCGCACCAGGTAGCTTTTCCAAAAAAGAACTGGGTGGCACTGGCCAATGCTTTCGTGGAAAAGACGCTGGGGCTGCAACGCATGCAGTTTACCACCCAGATAGAACACTATGACAGCCTTGCCGCACACTGCGATGCGATAAAGCGAATCAACAATGTACTGGTGGATCTTTGCCGGGATATATGGACCTACATCAGCATGGATTATTTCAAACAGAAAACAAAAAAAGGAGAAGTGGGTTCATCGGCCATGCCGCATAAGGTGAACCCCATTGATTTTGAAAATGCGGAAGGCAATCTCGGTGTGGCCAATGCCCTGTTTGAACATTTCGCCTCTAAATTGCCCGTTAGCCGGCTGCAGCGCGACCTTACCGATTCCACCGTACTTCGAAACATCGGCGTGCCGGTTGCGCATACGGCCATTGCGCTGAAATCGCTGGAAAAAGGATTGGGCAAACTGGTATTGAATGAAACCAGGGTTGCCGAACACCTGGACAATAACTGGGCCGTGGTAGCAGAAGCAATCCAGACGATTTTACGCCGCGAGCATTATCCCAACCCTTACGAAGCGTTAAAGGACCTTACGCGGGGCAACCATAAGATTGATAAGAAATCAATGCACAAATTCATTGACAGGCTTGATGTAAGCGCAGCGGTTAAAAGAGAACTGAAAGCGATAACACCCACCAATTATACGGGAGTGATGATAGCCTACTGATAGAAAAAATAGTACGCCAGAAACTGAAGGTATGAGGCATTTGCTATGTAAACTAACAAATCCAGAAGCATGCTGAAATGCATTGACAGTTGCCGGTAAAAGTGGAGTGCAAAGCTTTTCTCGAACAAGTAAAGAAATCACAAAAAACGCCTGAGCCAATTTTCCAATATGAAAAAAATACTTATTGCGGGCAGTAATGGAATGATCGGCGGCCTGATATTACAGTATTGCCTGGAGCGGGAAGATGTTGCGGCTATTACTTCCATAGCCCGCAAAAAAACAGGAATAGTCCATCCCAAACTGGTGGAAGTAACCCATGATGATTTCCTTGATTTCTCACTGATCCCCTACAGCCTCTCCAACCACGATATTTGTTTTTTTTGTATCGGTGTCTATACCGGGCAGGTTCCAAAAGAAACGTTCAGGCGTATCACCGTTGATGTGACAAGATCTTTTGCCACTGCCCTCAAAGAAAACAGTCCCGGTGTGGTTTTCTGTTTCTTAAGCGGCCAGGGAGCTGATTCCTCCGAAAAAAGCCGTGTGATGTTTGCGAGGGACAAAGGCGTTGCAGAAAATATACTGATCAGCCTGGGCTTCAAAAAACTGGCTATATTCCGACCGGGTTATATTTATCCCGTCACGCCTCGTAAAGAACCGAATCTTTTATACCGCATATTCCGAAAGCTATACAAGCCCGTGTTAAGTAAATTATTCCCTGGGGCCAGCATTACCTCAGATCAGGTAGCCAGGGCAATGGTGAATGCCGGTTTTGGAGCCGGTGATAAAACCATCTACGAAAATCTGGATATAAAAAAACTTTTGCCTTAACGCTGCGTAAACTCCCTGTCCTCCTGTTCGCTGCAGTTGGAAAAAACTACAAAGTGCCGGCTTCCTGAAATTTGTAAACGCCAGCCAACCGCAGATACGCAGATGGACATGAGGTTTCGCAGAGAGATCAGTATTTAAGGAATGAATAGCCTTTCAATTGATAGGTGGTAAGCGTGGTGATGGCCGATAACGCCACTTTTACTTCTGGCGCAACCGTGGCAGGATCGATATTTCTTTTTACGATAGACTGGCCGCAGATAAACATCTTTACGCCTGCCTGTTTCAATGCAGTAAACAAGGCGAGGTTGGGATTATCCACCCCGAATTTTTTCTGGTACGCAGCATTGCTCACCACGTATTGTGCGGCAGGACCATGCACCACCATAACAACATGCAGTTTATCCGCCCTAACGCCACCCAGTGCGTGCAGGTTAACGATCGCTGCGGTTTTCTCGAAAAATTCATGCACGGCTTCAGGTTTTGCGTTATCCGTATTGATCTCCACCACGATCCTATAATCCATCTTAGGATCCGGCTTCTCCACCGCGTAAGGTATCTCCGTAACCGTACCATACGTTTTGATAACAGGATTTACTTTGGCTTGCGCGAAGATGCATTGCGGCGAAATGATGATTAATGCTACTACGATAATCTGCTTCATAAATATGTTGGATTTGAGATTTTGGATTTTGAAATTGTTATAAAATCAACACTTCATCTGTTCCCTGCTCATCTGTTCCCTGCTCCTTGCTCTTCTGTTCTATCCCGCTCTAACGCATAACACAGTTTGCTTCGTCGTTCCTCCTGGCAAAGACGTTCTGCGTTCGATATTTCCTGTTCGATATTCGATATTCTTAAGCGATCTTCACCACTTTCCCCGGGTATTTCTCCGCAAAATTCCTGATCATTGAACGCATCACTTCATTCTCGGGGTATTCCACCAGTTGCGCTTTGAGCTTATCCAGGGGCAGGTCAAGTTTTTCGGCAATCTTACCCATCCCATAAAATCTGCCTTTCTCCACCAGCACACAACCTTCTTTATCACGGATAAGAAAAGTTTCTTTTTGTGATTTCAGCCAGTCGAGCGCTTTGGCTACGGATGCATTATAGATTTCTACCTCGGGCAAGGCATCACAGGCAGTATTATCTAAAAAACAAAGTACCGGGTGCAGTTCAAATTCCCTTACCAGTTTCCAGAGCGACCGATGCGCATCTACCAGCAAGGCGAATGAAGCCACAGGCGATGAATATTTTCTTTTTTTATCGATGGCCAGCCGTTGGTATCCTTTGTTATCCTCAAATAAATAAATGCCCCACAATTGTTCATACCGTTTCTGGCTCTTATTGTGTATGGGCCAGAGCCTTTTGATCTCTACACTTTCCAGCAGGCAGGCAATAAACTCCGAGGGACAGACGGCATGTGTAATGGTGTGGATCTTGCGAAGAAATTCCTGGCGCTTTTGCGATGTATCCAGCCCTGTAAAATGGCTCACCACCCTTTTCTTCAGGTTCCTGGCTTTTCCTACATAAATCACTTTCCCTTTTTCATCGTGGAAATAATATACCCCGGGCTGATCGGGTAATAATTTTACCTGCTCTTCGGGCAGATTGGACGGTAACAACTGGTTACGGTTTTCTTTCTTGAGCATTTCCTTTACAAGCAACAGCCCGTTGTTTTGCAGCACCAGGTCGAGTACCCGGGTAGTGGCCATGGCATCACCACCTGCACGGTGACGGTTCTCGATACCGATACCCAGTTCGCGGCATAAATGGCCAAGACCATATTTACGGTACCCCGGGAACACTTTACGGCTCAGCCTGATGGTACAGAGCTGGGGTGTCTGCAGCGAAAAGCCTGATTGCAGCAGATGGTATTTGACAAAAGAAAAATCAAAATTCACATTATGCGCCACGAATACCCGGTCTTTGAGCAACTCAAAAATCCGGGGCGCCACTTCATGAAATGAGGGGGCCACGGACACCATGGCATCCGAGATCCCCGTCATGTTTGCAATAAATGGGGGTATCGGCTGGTGAGGGTTCACCAGTGTTTCGTATTTGCCCTCTACTTCGGTACCATTGTGGAGTACAATGGCTATCTCCGTAATCCCATGTTGCTGGGGAAATCCGCCTGTGGTCTCAATATCAACGATCGCATACTGCATATCCGGGGTGAAAATCGGAAAAAAAGCCCATCCCTGTAATAAAATCCATGGGAAGACGACTAATTAAAAGCAAAAACACTGTAACCTTTTATTTAAACGCACGTTAGCTATAATTAACAATCATTAACCAGGCCCTCATTTAACTTTGAACAAGGAACAGAAGCTTATGAAATACATCCTCACCATCTTACTGGTCGCCTTCCTGTCTGGCTGCAACCTGTCTACAGGCGAAACCGGTAAAAAGATAGGCGCAGGGGTAGCCAAATGCTGTAGGTCGCTGGGATTGGCCAAATCTTCCAAAGCAAATTCTTCCTTAGAAACCGAGGGGTCTTCCCCCATCCTGGAAGCTTCTTTTACCGAGCGGTCAGGGGAAATACTTACCTGGTAAGTGTTTTCATGCAAAAGCCTGAAGATATTAAGGCGCAAAGCATCCTTTTCCACCACCGTTGCGGCTTTGCTTTTTTGCACCTTTGCGTGAAAACCCATTCTGTTCCCCTCCCGACAAGCTGTTTTCCCTATTTTTGCCCACATTTTATAGGTTCATAGGATCAGGTAAATCAATTCCAAAATTTCCCAATCCTAAATTTCCAACTTACCGCATGGAATTAAGCAAGAATTACGTCCCCAATGAAGTAGAAGCCAGGTGGTATGAACACTGGCTGCGTAAAGAATATTTCAACAGCACCCCTGATGAAAGGGAAGCGTATACGATAGTGATTCCACCACCCAATGTGACAGGTGTATTGCATATGGGTCATTGCCTGAATAATACCATACAGGATATATTGATCCGGCGCGCACGCATGCAGGGTAAGAACGCATGTTGGGTACCGGGTACCGACCACGCATCCATAGCAACTGAAGCAAAAGTAGTGGGAATGCTGCGTGAAAAAGGCATCACCAAATCCTCCCTCACCCGCGACGAGTTCATGGCCTATGCCTGGGAATGGAAAGACAAATATGGCGGCATCATATTACAGCAACTGAAAAAGATGGGTTGCAGCCTTGACTGGAACCGCGTTTCGTTCACCATGGATGAAACCTATTACCGATCCGTGATCCGTGTATTCATCGATCTCTATAATAAAGGATGGATTTACCGCGGCAAGCGAATGATCAACTGGGATGTGAAAGCGAAGACGGCATTGAGCGACGAAGAAGTGATCAGGAAACAGACAAAGCAAAAATTATACTACCTGAAGTACCTGGTAGACGACGGGCAACCCATAGGCAGCGGCAACATTGCCTCAGTGGAAAATGGGAGGGCCTATGTTACCATTGCTACGGTTCGTCCGGAGACCATCATGGGTGATACAGCTATCTGCGTGCATCCGAAAGATGAACGTTATAAACATTTACATGGTAAACGCGTGATCGTACCACTCATCAACCGCTCTATCCCAGTGATTACGGATGAATATGTAACAATGGAATTCGGTACCGGCGCATTGAAAGTAACGCCTGCGCATGATATGAACGATTACCAGCTCGGACAAAAACACAACCTGCAAGTAGTCGACATATTCAATGAAGATGGTACATTGAATGAAGCTGCGGAAATATGTATCGGTCAGGAAAGATTTGAGGCGCGTAAAAGCATCATCAAATTACTGGAAGAAGGCAATCATATTGAGAAGACAGAAGATTATACAAGCGAAGTAGGTTATTCCGAAAGAACAGATGTGGTAGTGGAACCACGCCTGAGTTTACAGTGGTGGGTGAGCATGGGAAAATTAAGTGAACCCGCACTGAAAGCGGTAATGGAGGAACATATCCGTTTCTTCCCGCCCAAATTCAGGAACCTTTACCGTAACTGGATGGAGAATATCCGCGACTGGTGCATCAGCCGCCAGTTAACATGGGGCCACAGGATACCGGCATTCTATGCGCCCGATGGCTCTTTCGTGGTGGCGGAAAATGCGGAAGCTGCTTTGGAACAATTTACCAAACAGGGTTCCGGGGTACGACTGGATGAATTGTGGCAGGATAATGATGTAATGGATACCTGGTTCTCAAGCTGGCTCTGGCCCTTCGAAGTATTCAAAGGATTTTCTGATCCGGGCAATAAAGAAATCAGGTATTACTATCCTACCAACACGCTGGTAACCGCACCCGAGATTATATTCTTTTGGGTGGCCAGGATGATCATGGCGGGTTTTGAATACATGGGTGAAAAACCATTTCACAATGTATACTTCACAGGTATCGTTCGCGATAAGCAGGGAAGAAAAATGAGCAAGAGCCTTGGCAATTCACCCGATCTTTTAGGACTGATCGATCAATACGGAGCAGACGCGGTTCGTTTCGGCATCATGATCGCTTCTCCCGCAGGCAACGATATTTTATTTGACGAATCCTCACTGGAACAGGGACGCAATTTCAATAATAAATTATGGAACGCGTTGAAACTGGTCAAAATGTGGGAAGGACGCAAGGATCGTGAGTCGTCAGACGTGAATCGTGAGTCAGGAAAAATTACTGAGGCCTCACGCCTCAAGCCTCCCAACTTCGCCATCAACTGGTTCGCCAATAGGCTCAACCAGGTAAGATCCGAGGTAAACGAAATGATGGAGCAGTTCCGTCTCAGTGAAGCATTAAAAACCATCTATTCATTGATATGGGATGATTTCTGCAGCTGGTACCTGGAATGGGTGAAGCCGGGTTTTGAACAGCCTGTTGATGCAGAGGTATATGAAAAAACCGTTGCGTATTTTGAAGAACTGATGGAACTTCTGCACCCATTCATGCCCTTTATTTCAGAAGAGATCTACCATTTGCTCGGGGATCATACAGATGATCTTTGCGTAAAACAAACCGTTGCACCCGCGGCCACCAATAAACACCTGCTTGAGGCGGGGCAACTGCTTAAGGAAGTGATCTCCGCCCTGCGTGATGCAAGAAACCGTAACCAGGTAAAACCAAAAGATACCATCAAACTGCATATACAGACTAAACGTAAGAAGGGTTACGCAGCGATCGAAAACATATTACGCAAACAGGTGAATGCAGAATCGGTTAATTATACGGATGAAACAATAGCGGGCAGTATCGTTGTAGCTGTGGAAGACGAAAAATTCTTTATAGAAACAGAACAACAGTTGGATGCTACCGCAATAAAAGCTGAATTGCTGAAGGACCTTGCGCACCAACAGGGCTTTCTTGATAGCGTGATCAAAAAACTAAGCAACGAAAGATTTGTGCAGAATGCCAAACCGGAAGTAGTGGAACTCGAAAGAAAAAAACAGGC
>JANPIE010000179.1:0-9393 GCA_031424835.1 Chitinophagaceae bacterium | reverse complement strand
TGAGACGTGAGGCGTGAGACGTGAGGCGTGAGGCGTGAGACGTGAGGCGCGAGACGTGAGGCGCGAGACGTGAGGCGCGAGACGTGAGGCGTGAGACGTGAGACGTGAGACGTGAGACGTGAGGCGTGAGACGTGAGACGTGAGACGTGAGACGTGAGGCGTGAGGCGTGAGGCGTGAGAACCCTGTTAATTCAAACTACCCACTCACGTCTCACGATTGACGTCTCACGATAGACATCTCACGTTTGACATCTCACTTTTCACGCCTCACGTCTCACCCCCCTTGCCGATAATGCAATATCTTTGCACTATGGCAAAATTCGATCATGACACTGTAGTGCCCGATGCGCAGAGCGGTATGGAGAAAAAAGACCAGGTGGCAATGATGTTCAACAATATCGCTTCACGATACGATTTTATGAACCGGTTCCTGACTGCGGGAATAGATGTGCGCTGGCGTAAAAAAGCAATTCAGCAATTAGCGCAACTGCAACCCAAAAAGGTACTTGACGTAGCTACAGGCACAGGCGATATAGCGATCCTTACCTATCAACAAATACATCCCGAAAAAATAACCGGGATCGATATTTCTGAAGGCATGCTGGAACTGGGCAGAAAGAAAATTGAGAAGCTTCAGCTATCAGATAAAATAGAGTTACTAAAAGGAGACAGTGAACAGCTCCCTTTTGCAGACAACAGTTTCGACGCTATAACAGTGGCATTTGGTGTTCGTAATTTTCAGAACCTGGAAAAAGGCCTCGCTGAAATGTTGCGCGTATTGGTTCCGGGCGGTAAATTGGTGGTGCTGGAATTTTCAAAACCCCCTAACCGTATTTTCCGGGCGCTATGTAATTTTTATACCGATGTAATTACCCCGGCCGTTGGGCGCCTGTTTGCCAACAACCAGAAAGCTTATCAATACCTCAACGACAGCGTACAGGCATTTCCCGAAGGGCAAACATTTGTAAACATCCTGCAACAGGCCGGTTTTTCTGACACCTATTGTAAGCAGCTAAGCTTTGGTATCTGTACGATTTATGCAGGAAGCAAAAGGTGAAAGGTGAAAGGTGAAAAGTGAGAAGTGAAAAGAGAAAAGGAATCCCATCTCACAACATCCCCTTCTCACTTTTGACTTCTCACTTTTGACTTTTGACTTCTAACTTCCGACTTCCAACTTCCCACCCCTCCCAGGCAGCATTCAATCCATTCTTCTTCTCTTATCGTAGTTTAGAAAAGGCAAGCAATCTGTTAAAAACACCTGTTATACCATGCAACTGGAAAACGGGTATTATATTGCAGCTAGTTAAATCACACAGACCAAACAAAGGCCTATTGTCCCTTACCTGTACCCAACCATTGTATTCGAACGTAACTGATTGATTGTAAATTGATTATCGCAGGTGTAACCATATCACGGAAGCAGGTGCTGCTGCCATTGCTTATTCTATTGTGTATTACGCAGGCAAATGCACAGCGGGATATCTATCGCCGTAACCATGATGACCTTGTTTATTATTTTGGGCTAACACTGGGATACAATACGTCTTACCTCCACCTTAGCAAATCTGCAAAATTTTTGCAGAGTGACAGCATCATGTATGCCGAACCTCATTCAAGCGGGGGCATTGCTATGGGGCTAATGGCAACGGCACGTCTGAACGATCATTTCCAGGTAAGGGTCAACCCCCAACTCATCATTGGCGGATCCAAGTACATCAGTTTTAAACTGGGTTCTGCCAAAACGGGTGAATCTGTCATTCAGAACCAGGTACTCCCGTCCACCCTTGTAAGCTTTCCACTGCAACTGAAATTTAACTCCGACAGGATAGGTAATTTCAGAACCTACCTGCTCGGTGGCATTAAGTACGATACCGATCTGTCAAGCAATTCTTCCGCGCGGAATGTTGATGATATGATTAAACTAAAACGCAATGACCTGGGATATGAGCTGGGACTTGGCTTTAATTTTTACCTGCCCTTTGTAACCATCTCACCGGAGATCAAGATCAGCAATGGGCTGTCCAATATTCATCATGCAGATCCCAATCTCAAGTACTCCAATACACTTGACAGGATTCTTTCCCGCATGGTGGTGTTTTCGCTGCACTTTGAAGATTGATCCCAAACCCAAATAAGCTTCGCTAACCCCCTGGAATACACAAAGACACTGATCCGCACAAAGAGTTTTGCATAAATTGCAGGACCAACTTTGTCTAATATGAAGCAATACGTGATCAAAGAAGTGTCCATTGTAAATGAAGGAAAGACAATCAATGGTGATGTATTGGTAAAGAACGGGAGAATTGAAAAGATCGCTACTACCGTAGATCCCAAAGGGAACAGTACAGAGATCAACGGAAGGGGCCAGTTTCTTATCCCCGGTGCCATTGATGACCAGGTCCATTTCCGCGAGCCCGGGCTTACCCATAAAGCCACGATACAAACCGAAGCCAAAGCTGCTGTAGCGGGCGGGGTTACTTCGTTCATGGAAATGCCCAATACCAACCCGCCGGCATTTACGCAGGCACTGCTGGAAGACAAATACCGGATTGCCCAACAAAGTTCGCTCGCCAACTACTCTTTTTTTATGGGCACGTCCAATGACAATATTGAAGAAGTGTTACGGACCAATGAAAAAAAGCACGAGGTATGCGGCGTCAAAATATTCATGGGATCGTCCACGGGTAATTTACTGGTAGATAACCCGCTTATGCTTGACAAAGTTTTTTCCGGATCCGAATTGCTCATCGCCACCCACTGCGAAGATGAAAGAATTATTAAAGAAAACCTTGCTTCACTGAGTGCAGGAAAAAAAATACTGGAACCATCCGACCATCCCATCATACGCAACGAAGAAGCCTGTTTTGAATCTTCCTTTCGTGCCATTCAGTTTGCGAAAAAATACAATAGCCGCCTGCATATACTTCATATCAGTACAGCAAAAGAACTCCAGTTGTTTACCAACATGATCCCGCTGGAGCAAAAACGCATCACCGCGGAAGTATGTGTGCACCACCTGCATTTTACCAGTGAAGACTATCCCCGGTTAGGGAACCTTATAAAATGCAATCCCGCCATCAAAGCACCGCAAAATCGTGAAGCACTTTGGCAGGCACTGCTGGATGACAGGCTGGATGTGATCGCTACGGATCATGCGCCGCATACCTGGGAAGAAAAACAGGAAGATTATGCGCATGCCCATGCCGGCCTGCCACTGGTACAGCATTCCGTAATGCTGATGCTTTCCTACGTGAAAGAAGGAAAAATCAGCATGGAGAAACTGGTTGAAAAAATGAGTCACGCCGTTGCAAAATGTTTCCAGGTTGCAGAGCGTGGTTTTATCAGGGAAGGATACCATGCTGACCTTGTGATGGTAGATATGGATCGTCCCTACACCGTTAGCAAAGAAAACATCCTGTACAAATGCGGCTGGAGCCCCCTGGAAGGCACCCGTTTCCCCGCCTCCATCACACATACTTTTATAAATGGCCACCTGGTTTATGGAAACGGCGTGTTTGATGAATCACAGGTGGGAATGAGGTTACAATTCGAAAGGAAATAAATAGGTTTGTAGTCTCTGGTCTGTAGTCTATAGTTGTTATTGGTTTGTAATTAACTGTTCATCCTAAACCCATAACAACCACAGACTACAGACAACAGACTATAGACAGACCTAAACCAATCTCCATGCAGGTAGACAAAGTCACGTTAGCCGATCTTTCCATATTTCATAGCGAAGAGGAACAGTCGGTGTTCCATCACCTCAATTTTTCGCAGACCAATGGGGGCAGGGAATACCTGAGGCATTTACTGGGGCACCCGCTGGGCTCGGTAGAGGCTGTGCTGGATACCCAGCAAACGATCCGGTGCCTGATGGAAATAGCGCATCAATGGCCCATGTACCTGACGAATGGTACGGTGATGATGATCGAAAAATTCTATGATTCGCAGGTAAACAAGTTTTCCCGTTATCCTAACCGCGTAGAAGCATTATTCTACCGGGTACTTAGCGGCCCTGATTTTTCGCTGGTGCGTTATTCCGTAGAGCACACGATTGATTTTGTCAAAGGACTACAAAATATCGTAACGCTGCTTGAAGAAAAGAAACTAAGCAGAGAACTGGCTGTTTGGATCAGCCGCATGGCCATGCAGTTGAATAAACCTATGATCCAGTCAATGATTCTGGAAGACAAGAAAAAATTAACGCCGGTTGATGTACTTACTTATGGGTGGTTTATCCGTAACCAATACAAAACCGCGGCATTCGAATTGATCGATATCTATAGCCGTCTGGACGCTTATTTAGCAATGGCAACTGCCTGCAAAAAATATAACTATTGCTTTCCTACACTTAAACAGTCACAGGAACCTTTTATCAGTGCCCGGGATTTGTACCATCCCCTTTTGGAAACACCGGTATCCTATGATATCGGTCTTTCCATTGAAAAGAATTTTCTTTTTCTCACAGGTGCCAACATGGCCGGCAAGAGTACATTCATCAAAGCAGTTGGGGTTTCGGCCTATCTCGCCCATATTGGGATGGGTGTTCCGGCGGCCGCGATGGAACTTAGTTATTTTGATGGATTATTGAGCAATATCCAGGTGGTAGATAACATCATGAAAGGAGAAAGTTTTTTCTTTAACGAAGTACAGCGCATCAAAAATACCGTAGAAAAAATCAGTGACGGCAGGAACTGGCTGATACTGATTGATGAACTCTTTAAAGGCACCAACCAGCAGGATGCCGTAAAATGCAGTGTGACTGTTATTGAAGGATTGCGCAAAATGAAGAATGCTTTATTCATTCTTTCTACCCATCTATACGAAATTGGGGATGCATTAAAAAAACACGATAACATTCAGTTTCATTATTTTGAAACAGAAGTGAAAGACGACCAGCTTTTATTCAGCTACCAGCTTAAAGAAGGTGTGAGCAATGACAGGCTCGGGTACCTGATCCTGAAAAAAGAAGGCGTGGTGGATCTTTTGGAAAAATTATAACTACCTTGGATAGCTAACCATTGCTCATCTGTATGAGAGTAGCCTGGCTTGTTGTTGGCCTGTTGTGCCTGGTGGCCATCGAGATAATAAAGGTCTATTTTATTATGCCTTTTCCGGGCAGTCAGCGCTCAGATACGGTTGCTGTTGCATATTTTCTTCATAACTACTTATGGTGGCTGCGCATACTGGGTGTTTTGACGATTATACGTACTGCTATACATTATTACCGTAATGGTAAAAGATGGCAAAAGTATCTACTCACCTCAGGCATACTGGTATACCTTTTCATTGTCTACATGTTCAATTTCCGCTTCCTCGCTGATAAAATGTTTCGGCAGCCAAAGGAAAAAATATTTGTAACTGCATCTGCAGATACTACCCACCCAGACAAACTGGTTATTGGTGTACTCATCAATGGCGAAGCAAGGGCCTATCCTATCCAGGTCATCGGCTATCATCACCAGGTTAGGGATACGGTGGGTTCGCAACCTATCATCGTTACCTATTGCACCGTTTGCCGTACGGGTCGTGTGTTCAGCCCGCTGGTAAATGGAAAAGAGGAACAGTTCCGGCTGGTAGGCATGGATCATTTCAATGCCATGTTCGAGGATGCGGCAACTGGGAGTTGGTGGCAACAGGCAACGGGAATGGCGATTGCAGGACCGCTTAAAGGAAAACAATTGATAGAGATCCCTTCGGCCCAGATGCGCCTTGCAGACTGGATCGCTTTGTATCCGGGATCGAAAGTGATGCAACCCGACAGCAACTATGCAAAGCGATATGCAGGATTAAAGGGATACGAGGATGGAACCATAAAGGGCAGCCTCGAACACCGAGATTCGTTATCCTGGCAGTTTAAATCCTGGGTGGTGGGCGTAGTATTCAAAAATCAGGCAAAAGCCTACGACTGGAATGAACTCGTCACGAAAAAAATGATCGTTGATTCACTGGCAGGCACGCCATTGTTACTGACGATGGAACCCAATGGCAGAACTTTTTATGTGCTTGACAGGAATGTAGAGGGACAATCGCTTGGGTTTGTTGCCGGCCCTTCAGGTGACAGGATAGAAGACATAGAAACACATTCTTACTGGAGCCCGGCTGGCCTGTGCACAGATGGACCAAAAAAAGGAACGCAGTTGCAGCGGTTGCAGGCCTACCAGGAGTTCTGGCATTCATGGCAATATTTTCATCCGAACACCTTGCGTTATGGCAAACCCTGATATTTTTGGGAGGTATTATTGTTAGTACTGGTTATATTTCACAAATAAAAAACACATACATGAAGATCATTGCTACCCTTGCCGCCGTCTTACTGATCAGTTTTGCATTTGCACAAAATGCCCCAATTGTTTCAGGTGTTTATAGTTGGGATACCAGTCTTACGCGTGGCAATTCCCATAAAAAAATATTTACCGGATCGGGAGCTATTCTTGCTTCGCATACGGTAAACGGTATAACAATCGTAAAGGGAACGCCCCTGGTACTGAATCCGGATTCACCATTAGAAAAGTTTTTTATTGTAAAAAACGGGCCGGTACTTGTTCAGCTCAATGATAGTTCTAAAATACTGGACAGGGGATCGATCGTATCGTTACTACCTGGCGACCGGGTAATTTTTTCCGCGCAGAACGCTACCGCACAGCTATATGAAATGCAATTTCTTTCCATCGCCCCTGCCAATGCCGAAAGAGGCAAACAGGCAGGTGGTTCTTTCATGATGGATTGGAACACCATTGCTTTCAGGGCACATGATAAAGGCGGTGTGCGCCAGTTTTTCGACAGGAAGACAGTAATGCTGAACCGCTTTGATATCCATGTTACTACACTCAATCCCAATAACAATAGCCACGCACCACATACCCACAAAAATGAGGAGATCATTTTGATGTTGCAGGGAAATGCAGAAATGCAGATCGGCACAGAGCACCAGAAAGCCAACCCCGGTGATGTGGTGTTCCTGGGTTCGAATGTACTCCATAACCTTACCAATGTTGGGACGGTTCCCTGCATCTATTACGCGATTCAGTGGAATTAGAATGAGTACAAACACATTTCCATGAATACGCATTAATTATCAAAAGGGTATGCGTCAGAATAGTCTTTCGGTCATTTTGTTAGTTTCCAGCCTAAACACTTCCGGGCAATCCATTCATAAAGGAATGGCGTATTTCTCCGGTTCTGTCGGAGTAATAAAGCCAGGTTCTTATGCCCGTGACATTAACAAACATCCATTTACGGCGAATGCCAAAGGGGCACGCTTCGTAAAAAACCGATTCGCTTTGGGATTTGAGTTGCTATATTCGAAATACGCCGCGTCGCAAAACAGAACCGCCCGGCTTCAACAGGCTGGCACTACCAGCACAGAAAAGGGGATCATAATTGATCAGTATATTTCAATTGGCCCATTCAGTGAATACTATGCCCGGATTTCCCGGAACCTTTATCTCGTTCCCGGAGTATACTTTCACTACCTGAAGAACAGTTATACAGATAACGGCGAAATTTATTCAGGCGGTCAACCGACTGGAATATGGTATTCTGGTGGAACAGATTATGGATATTACAGCCGCCTGGGTGCAAACCTGGGCATCTGTTATTTTCTAAAACCCCATTTTGCACTAGCGCTTCGCTGCGCGGAATTCGAGCTTCGCCTTCGCCGAAGGGCCAGTGATGTAATATATTCCGCACCCCTAATGGCAGGGATCCAGTATCATTTTAAACCCTGAGCGTATAGCGCCTCCGCAGCCTTTTTTCAGATAAATCAGGTATAAATACGGTATCTCCTTAACCCGCAGAACATTAATTTTCTCCCCGGAGGCCCGCAGCTCTTTGCGAAACTTCGCGCCCCCGCGTCCTTGCGGTAAAGAAAACAGACACTATGCTTGTAAAAACATTTGGCAGTGCCGTCTACGGAGTGGAAGCCATCAACATCACCATTGAAGTGAATGTAAGCATGGGCCAGCATTATACGATCGTTGGCCTTCCTGACAATGCCATACGCGAAAGCCTGCAACGAACGGAAAGCGCTATCAAAACCAATGATTACCATATGCCACGCACCAAGATCGTGGTCAACCTGGCACCGGCTGATATACGCAAAACAGGTTCTGCCTTTGATCTGCCCATTGCCATCGGCATACTTGGCGCAAGTGAACAGGTGGAAGAACCCGAACGGCTGAAAGATTATGTGATCATGGGCGAACTGAGTCTTGATGGCAGCGTTAAAGCGATAAAAGGTGCATTGCCCATTGCGATACAGGCAAGAAAAGAAGGATTCAAAGGACTGATCGTTCCACTTGCCAATGCGCGGGAAGCTGGTATGGTAACACAGCTTAAGGTTTATGGGGTGGAACATTTGAGGGAGGTAGTAAAATTTTTCTCCGACGAACAATCACTCGAACCTGTTATCGTAAACACCCGCGAAGAATTTTTCGGCAACCAATATGATTTTGATATTGATTTCAGTGAGGTGAAGGGGCAGGAAAACATCAAGCGCGCTATGGAGATAGCCGCTGCTGGAGGGCATAATGCCATACTGATTGGTCCGCCCGGCGCGGGAAAAACCATGCTCGCCAAAAGGCTACCCACCATACTGCCACCTTTAAGTTTGCAGGAGGCATTGGAAACAACCAAGATCCATAGTGTAGCGGGAAAGCTCCCGGAAAATAGCGCCCTGATCAACAAGCGGCCATTCCGGTCCCCCCATCATACAATTTCGGATGTTGCCCTGGTGGGTGGGGGTGGCAGTCCCCAACCCGGTGAAATATCACTTGCACACAATGGCGTTTTGTTCCTGGACGAATTGCCTGAATTCAAGCGAACAGTTCTGGAAGTAATGCGGCAGCCGATGGAAGAGCGGCGTGTCACCATCTCACGCGCAAAGATGGCATTGGATTTCCCCGCAAATTTCATGCTGATCGCATCTATGAATCCATGCGCTTGTGGATATTACAATCATCCTGACAAAGAATGTACCTGTCCGCCGGGTGCTGTGCAGAAATATTTGAATAAAGTTTCTGGTCCTCTGCTTGACAGGATAGACCTGCATGTTGAAGTAACGCCTGTTGCATTTAGTGAGTTAAGCAGCCAGCAACAAAGTGAGAATTCATCCACCATTCGGGAGAGAGTAATCAGAGCAAGAGAAATACAGGCAGAACGATACAAAGAAAATAACGGCACTTATGCAAACGCGCAAATGAGCAGTAAACAGCTTCGTGAAATATGTATTATAAGTTCCGTTGGTGAGACCCTGCTAAAAAAAGCAATGGAAAGATTGAACCTCAGCGCCCGCGCCTATGACCGGATTTTAAAAGTGAGCCGCACCATAGCTGACCTTGCCGGTAGTGATGAGATCAAGCCGGAGCATTTGGCGGAGGCAATTCATTATAG
>JANPIE010000178.1:0-14261 GCA_031424835.1 Chitinophagaceae bacterium | reverse complement strand
ACATAAGAAAAAGAGGTAAGGAGAAAAACTCTTTTGTACTCTTTACCTCCTGTACTGCTCTTAGGGAAATAAAATACAATAAAAGAAAAACAAAGTTAAAAAAGGAAAGAAGACATCTTATGCAAAACTTCTTCGCTTCTTTTTCTTCGTTCTTCATTTATCGCCCCCGCGGGTTTCCCGAATAGCAGAACATAAGAAAAAGAGGTAAGGAGAAAAACTCTTTTGTACTCTTTACCTCCTGTACTGCTCCTAGGGAAATAAAATACAATAAAAGAAAAACAAAGTTGAAAAAGGAAAAAAAACATCTTATGCAAAACTTCTTCGCTTCTTTTTCTTCGTTCTTCTTTTATCGAAAAATTCTTACTGCCGCTTCCCCAACCATAACAAAGCATCGATCAATAACCTGTTCTGGTCCGGGCTGCTGAAACTGGAAGAGAGTTGCCGGTTTGTTTTTCCCCCGTAGTCCATATCATTATGACCCATGTTGAAATAGATCATCCTGTATTTTGTATGGGTCCATACAGTGGGGTAATCACCGCTGTGCCAGATCTCATGCGGTTTTGGCCCGGTGCCCAAAGGGAAACTGCTGGCATCGACGGACAGAAGGATTTTAATATCCGGGTTTTTACGCAGGTCCTTTTCCCACCGGTACCATTCATTGGGCGCGGTCTTAATAGTAGGCGGCAAATTTTTTGTAGCGGGATGTTTTGCATCCTCCACCCTAAGTATGGCAGCGCCGGGCCGCCAGGTATTGCTGGCGTATTGCCCGGCACCGATAAAATCATTGTGGTACCAATCCCAATCCTGGTTATACGCGGAAGGTGTTAACGCAAAAGCAGCAAAATGAAAACCCATCCATGCGCCCCCTTTCTCCATATATTCCCGGAAAGCGGCGCGCTGAGCGGGTACTTCGGGTCTTGTATCAAGAAAGATGACTACCTGGTATTGCGAAAGGAAAGTCTTGTTGAGCTTGTTCCAGTCATCCGTGGAATCATATTGAAAATGATATTTTTCCGCCGCCTGTGCAAACCATTGATTCGCCTCGTTCACAAAACTGATATGTGCAAGGTCATTTTTGGCTGTGTAGAAAGCGATCACTTTACATTTAGATGGCTGCGCCTGCAGTGGCAGGACCAGGCAGTAAAAAATGACGGCAAGAAAAATGCGTTCAATTGTTTTCTGTAAGTGCATCTGCGCTTTATTTTTTACAGGCGCCATTTCTCAATTGACTCATGCCGCCAGACATGTTCACCACTTTTGCAAAGCCATTCTGTGTAAGCAGGTAGCTGGCCCGCGGACTCCTGTGGCTATGCGAGCAGTAAACGAGTATTTCCCGGTTCTTATATTTATCAAGTTCTCCCATCCTTGCGTCCAATTCCTGGATGGGTATATTGATGGCATTCTTCAGGCTGCCAAAATTCGGATCCGCCCTTCCTTCAAATTCTTCTTTGGTGCGAACATCCAATAACAGGGTGGCGGGGTGTGACCTGATATATTCACATACAGCCGCCGGCGTCACCTCTCTAAACAGAACGGTTTTGCTTTTCACTAGGGCCATATGGCAATGTGAGCAGGTCCCAGGTTTCGCATAACTTATTCTATCACAATCCTGCCCGCAGGGAAGGCATTGGTAGGTACCCGGGGGCTGAGGTAAAAAAATGTTTAGCAGGATGGCCAGAAGCATTTGGGGCAGCATATGGTTTGATTTGGCATGGCGTATGTCAGGTGCGGCAACAGGCTGTGTTATTCAGGCACAGTGTGTTTGCCGTTTTTCATTTGGTTAAGGTACCGTATATTTTCCTTCTGTGCCAAGCGCAGAAGCAGGAAAAGAATATGCGCAGGCAGGGGCTTTATCATGATGGGGCGATTCCCGCAACCAGCTTTCTGATGATCTCTATGAGTGCCTTTTTCTTGGCGTTGATATCGTCCATACTGTAAAATGATGCAAGCCGGCGGTCAACATAATTTCCCTCGAGTAGGGTTGATGTTATTGAAACGATGGATTTGTGGTGGAATACCAGCTGCACAAATTTTTCCTGTCGGTGATTAAATGTAACCAGGTCCTCGCTATAAAAAAAGCTTGGCGCCGCCCATTTGATACGCTCGCCTATTCCCGGGTGCGCGCTTTTGATTATGTTACGCAGCTCCTCCATTTCTTTTTTAAGTGGATGGTTAAGAGCGGCCATGTATTCGTCAACCTGGATCGTGTCACTGGCAGCAGGTTTTGATTTGGGCATACGCTGTTTATTTTTTGCTTTCGCAGTTACGATTTCTGTGCCGGTTCGAGGAATGCTTTCAAACGCTGGTTGAGAAAGAAATTCCATCCCGTCTGAAAACTTCCCTGCGCAAAATCAGGGTTTTCCTGCGGAAAACTTTCAATTCCTGCATGGGTTAGTTTCAATCTTGTCTTTCCCTGCTCATCAAACAGTTCCCAGGTAAGTATGGATTGCCCGCCATGTTCTGGGTATAACCAATCGTACGATATCTTCTTTTGCGGTATTACCTCCCTTACGCGCCAGTGATGTAGGTAATCATGCCCATTCGCGTTCACATTGAATTTTGTTTCAAAACCTTGTCGCGCCTCAAATGAGGGCATCATGGGAAAATACCATTCCTGCATCTGTTTGGTAACAGTTAGCGCTTTCCATGTGTCTGTAAGCGACGCGTTATATACCTGCTCCATAATAATGGAAGTGCTCATGTGCATGGATTAGATGGTTACATTATATTTGATACCACAAAGGTAGTCGATGCCCGAACAATGCCCTAACTGCTTTCATTACTATGCTGATGCGAAATTTTGTCCTGAATGCGGACAAAAAACCCATCTACACCGGCTAAGCCTGCATGATCTCTGGCATGATGGTGTTCATTATTTCACCCATGCTGACAAAGGTATCCTTGGGCTGTTGCGCGACCTGGTCATAAAGAACGGCACCGTAGCAAAAGAGTATGTGGGTGGCAGGCGTAAAGCTTATTTTCCCCCGTTAAATTTTTTTTTAGTAATCGCTACTCTTTTCGTGATCATAGCTACCGCAGCCACACGTGCTCCAAACGAAAAAGTAGCGTTGCGTGCGCAGGCGCAGTTAAGTAAAATTAAGGACCCTGCTGCCAAAGAACGTGTGCGGCAAATATATATCCGCAGCGGTAAGGTGGAAGGATTTATGGGCAGGTACGCAAATATCATCGCCATGGTCGCCGCTCCATTGATCGCATTTATATATTGGCTCTTTTATATTCGTGGCAGGTATAATTATGCAGAACACCTTGTAGCCTGTATGTATATGGTTGGATTTTTTAATCTTCTTTATGTGGTATTGTTTGTGCCGGCCGGTTTGCTGGTAAAGAAGGTTGAGCCTGAGTCCAGGATTGTCTTAACGGTATTTATTATTTGCCAGATCCTGTACAACGCTTTGTTCTACTATCGCTTTATTGACCGTCGGTCGGCATCAGCGGCATGGAAATCGTTCGGGATCTCGGCTCTTATTCTGGTGCTCTGGGTGTTCGGAATAAGCCTGCTCATATGGCAATACATCACCCATGCATTCTGGGGACTAGCCACCTGACATCCCCCTGCGAAACGCGCTGTTATTCCGCGCCTTCGCGGTTGGAAGCCGCAGCGCTACATTTGTGTTTTCTGAATTTTATCATGGTACGGCAGGTACATGGGCAGGGCTCCGGATCCATACCAGATATAGGATTCCGTATCCAGCAGTTTTGCCTCAATGGCCGCATCGGTCTTAAACAACTCCGCCGCTTCCTCTAGCGTTTTTACATTCAGTATAAAAATACCGCGGTAGGTTTTGTCATTTCTGCGAAGTGGCCCGGCCACCACGAGTTTTCCCAAAGATGCCAACCTGCCTATATTCTTCAAATGCTCTTTAAATAGGCTGTCGCTAACCGGCTTGCTGATGCCCGTAGCGGGACCGGTCTTTAATATCACCAGCACATAGGTCTTCATACCATACTCATCTGCTCCCAATGAATCTGCCAGCGCCTTGTTGTAATGGCCGTTTCCTGTTTGGGCATGCACAGCAAAACCCAGTAACACCATCGCAGTTAATAAAATACATTTCATAGCCGTAGTTGGTTTGCTTAAAGTTAATGGGTGCGTCTATTTTTTTTCCCTGGATTCTGGTTGACCGGTCTTATTCCGGGCCGACCTGCTATGCATCCTCCTGCCAAGGAACGCCGCTATGATGGAAGGGATGGCATACAGGAAGAACATGACAAATTCCATGGGCATCAGGTTATGGCTACCCTTGTAGTTGATAGCTTCCCATATAGCCGTTACCGGGAAAAAAAGGAAAAGCGAAAACCCCGCCAGTAATGGGTTTAACCGGTAAACATACCCTGCCACAAAACCTGCTACAATAAAGAGGATCTGTGCTGGCAGTGTGTAGTTTCCCCTGAAAAAGGCAGAATACAAATATTCCCCGTTCGCTGGCATGGGTGTATCCTGAAACGAGGCACACAGCACCATGATCATAACACCGGTAACGGCTAACAATACATAACGAAATTTACCGGATGGGGCGGTTCGGCCGGCCGGGTTTTGTTCTGCCATGGTCAATTATTTTTTACCCGGGTTACTGTATTCAACACTTACGCCCGGGGGATAAATATAGATAAAAGAGCGGCGACAGCTATGGTTACGCATTACCTGCCGGTTAAATCCTTCATTCCGTCCGCAACATTTGCGGCATTAAATTAGTATGGATATACCAAACACAACTAAATGGCCAACGCTAAATTGACTACGCATCCCGCATTGAAGAATATGGACCTGCTTGCCAAACTGATGGACTCACAGTTTCGAATCCCCGGCACCGGCATACGGTTTGGCCTTGACGCCATAGTGGGATTGATACCCGGCGCGGGCGATTTCAGCACGTTTCTCGTGTCGGGTTATTTGCTGTCGGTACTCGCAAAGAATGGTGCCAGCGGATTTGTGATCGCGCGGATGGCATTGAATATTGTCATTGATGGATTGATTGGCGCGATACCTGTACTCGGCGATATTTTTGACGTGGCCTTTAAAGCCAACCAGCGAAACATGCAACTGATGCACCAGCATTACGTGGAGGGACGGCACAAAGGCGGCGCCTGGAAAGTAGTGCTTCCCGTTTTACTGGTCATGCTCGTGTTCGTGGGCGCAATGGTCTGGGTAAGTTATAAAATACTTGCCTGGCTGATTGGTCTGTTCTGATGTTTCGCGCCACCCATTCGGACACCATGTGTCAGGGGTATTTCCCGCGTAGCTTTTCATAAAATTTCTCTGCGCCTTAGGTTTTTATTGATTGGTAACCTTTTTCTGCAGAAGCTTTTCAAAATCCGGTTGATCAAAATCAAATTCGCTTGTTTTAGATGTTTCGCAATAGCTAACGATAATGGGCACCTGCCTGATCTTAGCTGCATCAATCATCAGGTAATATTCTTTTTTCCCGCTTCGGTAATCTTCAAACACCGCAATGCCCTTTTTTCTGTCGATGATATGGATCACCAGTTTGCGGGCGTGCCAGTCTATCCCTTTCAGGAAAAAATAGAAGCTATTCTCACTGAGTTGCCGGTAAGAAACAATTTTGTTTGCAGCAGGACCTTCTCCCGAAAAATCAATGAACGCTGTATCGGTGATCGCAACCTTGAAATGACTGTACCAGTCAGAAGGCGAGTAGGCATAGAATTGATCGCGGTAATACTGAAGAATTACCCATTTGCGTGGCAGGTTTCCAAGGCTTCTCCGGGTAAGTTTCCATTGATGCTTCTTTATATAATCCAATGAATAACCAAAAGGCTGGTGATCGAATTCCCCAAATCGGAAATCAGCAATTTGATCATAGAATACGGATCGCGCTGAGGTATCTATAAAAATTCTGTGATAGTCTTCTCCATAGAATTCCCTGTGCAGAAAAATGGTGTCCTGGCCCCAATCGTTTGCATAAGCCCCGGAGGAATAACAAAGAATGGTAACCAGGATAAGATGGCTGCGTATTTTTTTCATGGCTGCGCCCGGAAGCTATGTGAAGATTACATGTTAGTGAAACGTTTTGTAAAAATAATACATCCCACTACCTTGCTCCGAATACAGTGCCTGCCAGCAAACTCAGGAAGCCTATGATATTTGCCACTTGCCGATACTGGAATACAGAAAACCATTTTTCTCTGTACACTGCCCAGTCGGACGGAACACCATCAACGGGCCAGGCATTGATGACGTCATTGATGGGCAGGCTGCCTTTCAGGGTTAACCATACGTCTATTACCAGGGCCACCAGCGCAACTGTTGCCGTAATAAACAGCAGGCTCCCCGGATGCTGAATGGTAAGCAACACCAGCACCAGGTTGGCCAGCAAAGCTGCATAAATGACATAGGTAAAGCTTGCCCGCATATTGGAATCGATCAGTTTGCGCATTTGGGTGTAAGGCCCCGCCGGCAGGCTAAACTGCACGTTCTTAAAAGCCAGGATATACATAAAAGACTGGCTCACAACCATGCTGTAAGCAAGCAATGTAATGAGTAAAGTAATATTTGTTCCCATATATAAAAGATTAGCTGTTTATACATTTAATTTTCAAAAAATCTGAATACCATAAAAATACAAAAAGAGGAAATGATCTGCTACCCAAAGTCAGATGATTGGCTCAGGCAGTAGATCGACCTTTATGGCAAAAGCGGAATTGAAAAATACAGCCGCTATCATTCAACATGTTGTGTTATTGGCCATCCAATTGCACAAGGAATGACTGCGATAGAAAACATAGCAAGATTCGGGTTTCCCCGTTATGGGATCCGTACTAATTTTACGTCTGATAATTATTGCGAATGAAAGAGCAGCAACAAATGAATTTTGAAAGGATCGCGGAAGCTATCGGGTATATCCGGCAGAATTTTAAATCGCAACCCAGCCTGGACGAGATAGCTGAAAAAATTCACCTCAGCCCTTTTCATTTTCAAAAACTTTTTACAGAATGGGCCGGGTTGAGTCCCAAGAAATTTCTGCAATACATCAGCGTTGAATATGCCAAGGACCTTCTGAAAAAAAGAAACCATTCACTGCTGGATGCCGCATGGGAAACCGGACTCTCCGGTACCGGAAGACTGCATGACCTGTTCGTAAAAATTGAAGGAATGACACCGGGCGAATTTAAGAATGGCGGTGAAAATCTTTTCATTAACTACAGTTACGCAGAGAGTCCTTTTGGAAATGTTTTGATTGCCTCTACGCCGAAAGGAATCTGTCACCTGTCTTTTGGCGACGAAACTGAAACCCTTGCTAACCTGCTTCACCAATTTCCCAATGCATCTTTCCGGCAGATGACAGACCTGGTGCAGCAGAATGCACTTTATATTTTTACGCAGGACTGGAGCCGGCTTCACGAGATCAAACTCCATTTGAAAGGAACCGAATTTCAGTTAAAAGTATGGGAGGCGCTCCTGAAAATTCCCATGGGCGAACTATCTACTTACGGGCAACTCGCCAATGATATGGACCATGGTAAAGCATCAAGAGCCATAGGTACCGCCATAGGCAACAACCCCGTTGCCTTCCTCATACCCTGCCACCGGGTTATTCAGTCCACAGGCAATATCGGTGGATACAGGTGGGGACCCACGCGTAAAACCGCCATTATTGGGTGGGAAGCTGCCAAAGTAAACGGCGGGCAGGCATTGCCACAATAAGAGTTGCAGGGAGCGAAAAAATTATAAAATCATCGCAATAAAAAATGAAAACATTTATCCTCATACATGGCTCATGGCATAGTGCATGGAACTGGCACCGCGTGATTCCCGAACTTGAAAATCGCGGACACAAAGCCATCGCCATTGATCTGCCAGGTATGGGCAGAGACAAAACGCCCATCTCGGAAGTGCGCATGGCTACTACCGTGCGGAAGATCTGTGAGCTGGTGGATTCCATTGAGGGAAAACCGATCCTGGTAGGTCATAGCAAAAACGGCATCATGATCTCCCAGGTAGCAGAACACCGGCCCGATAAAATTGACAGCCTTGTGTACCTGGCCGCGTACCTGGTACCCAATGGAAAAACACAGCGGGAATACTCCGTACAGGATACGCAGGGAGTGCTGAAGCCTTATGTAACGGTTCATGAAAACTTACAGGCAACCACATTACAGCCAGTCATATACAAGGAAGGTTTGTACCATGATTGTGATGATTCCATTACCCAGCTTGCCAATCTTTTATTGAGTCATGAACCCATAGAGTCGGGTACACATCCCCTACAATTAACGGATGCGAATTTTGGAAAGGTGCCGCGTTTCTATATCGAATGCACCGATGACCGGGCCGTAACACCCTTTATTCAAAGAAAGATGTACACAGAAACGCCCTGCAAAAAAGTGTACAGTATGGCTACCGGGCATTCTCCTTTTTTCAGTCGACCCAAAGAACTATGTGATATATTCTGTGCTATCGCCGAAAGTTGATCCGGAACTTAGCGGGATGGCAAATACTTTGATCCACACTGGCAGAAAGAGGAATCGCCATGAAAAAAAGGTACATTGGGATAGGAACCGGCAACCCGGTTGGCATGCCCATGAGAATCTTCCTCTTACTGGTATTTTATATCCCTAGTATGAACGCATCATCCCAGCTAAAGCCAATTGCATCAGGTGTATTCCGTTGGTCGGATCTGCCGGTAATTAAAGCGGATCAGCGTGAATCCAGAAAAATAGCGGAAGGAAGTACCGCGGAATTCGAATATTTTGAAATACATGCCACCACCCAGCAAAAAGGAGCCATACCCAGGCCGCCACACACACAAAAAGATATAGAAGAACTGATCATCGTAAAAGAGGGAACCGTTAAATGCACCATCGGCAACAAAACCGCTATAGTACGCCAGGGTGGGGTCATGCTGATACCACCAGGCGAATCACAAACCTTTGAAAACATAGGCGACGGTCCACTTACCTACTATGTATTTTTATTCCGGTCAGCAAAAGCCATGCAGCCGGAACGGGGGGCTGCCTTGCTGTTACAGCAGGATTCACTTAACTATACAGAAGACAACAGCAAAGGCACCCGAAAATATTTTGACCGGCCCACTGCCATGTGCGCAAATTTTGAGATGCATATTACTTACCTGAAAGAAAAAGGTCCCAGTCACAAGGCGCACACTCATATAGATACTGAGATGATACTGGTAATTGACGGGGTTACAGAAATGACCATTGATGGCAAAACCTACCAGGCTGGTGCCGGCGACCTCCTTTTGGCAGAGAGTGGCAAAACGCATATGATCAGTAATGCATCAGATAAACCGTGCAGCTATTTTGCTTTTAAATGGAGATAGCCTCCAAGGCTCTCCGTGTAATCCGTGGCTCTTGTGGTGAAGCCTTCGCACCCTGATCGAACAGAAGGCTTCACCACAAAGAATACACAGAATTACACAGAGTTATCACCCGGGGAATAATTGATAGAGGGTGAGGAATTGCGTGAAATCTAACCTTTGACGTGCAATGGTAACTGAAAAATTTAGCTGATGATTTTCTTAGGGTCCTCGAAAAATGTCACTTTTCCGGATGCAATATTGTGTGTGCCGCCAATAATGCCTATTTCACCCTTCTCAATCATTTCCTTCAGAATAGGGCTGCGCTCCATAATAGATTTTACTGTGCGTTTTATATTGATGACAGCTACCTTTTCTACAAAATCAGCGTTGGCTGATGTGCGGTTTTCCGTGGTGGTCAGTTCATCATCCACAGCGGGCCTGATCTTGGTAAGCAATGCAGTAAGGTTACCCATTTCAACATGGTCACAGGCCCCTTTTACCGCTCCGCATTTGGTGTGACCCAGCACCACGATAATTTTTGCACCCGCTACCTTACAACCAAACTCCATGCTTCCCAGGATGTCTTCATTGATAATGTTTCCCGCAATACGCACACTGAAAACATCACCCAACCCCTGGTCAAAAATCAACTCCGCCGAAGTACGGCTGTCAATACAACTCAAAATTACAGCGAAGGGATGCTGGCCGTCGGAAGTTTCATTTGCCTGCTGCAGAAGGTTCCTGTTTACTTTCAGGTTGTTGACAAAACGCTTGTTACCTTCTTTTAAAAGTTCTAAAGCCTCTACCGGCGTTATAGATAACTGCATTTCTTTTGTTAAGGTCTTCATGTTGTATGTTTCGAATAGTTATGAATAATAATATAGTGATCCCCTGTTGCGCTGATATAATCCATCTGGCGGCCATTCGCGACTCCGGACTCATCTTGCTTCCGGGCCCAGGCAGGAACCGGCAAGATAGGGATTATACTTACAAAGATAGCAACACTATCAGAAATGGTGGTAAAATTATTTTATGCTAGCTTTGTGCCCGTTCCCGCAGAAACCCACCAAATTTCAGACAATCATGAAGTTGCAGTTACAGATAAAAATGAACGAGGACCTGTTTCTACGCAACCCGGAACATACGGAGCTGGGCAGGAACATCATTAAACACAGCATTCAACTGATTTCGAAGAGCGGGTTTGAGGCTTTTACATTCAAGAAGCTGGCAGATGATATCGGTACCACGGAAGCGGGCATTTACCGGTACTTTGAGAATAAACACCGCCTGCTGGTATATGTAATTGCCTGGTATTGGAGCTGGCTTGAGTACCAGATCAGTTTTCAGACCAATAATGTGAACGACCCGGTTATCAAACTCAAAAAAGTGATCGCCCTTCTGGCCACAACGGTAGAAGATGATGGATCAACGCTGTATGTTAACGAACACCTGCTACACCAGATCGTCATTTCAGAAGGATCAAAAGCCTACCTGACCAAACAGGTGGGCGAGGATAATAAACACCAGTTTTTTAAGCCGTACAAGGACCTCTGCGCCGTTATCGGCGACATCATTTTGGAATGCAATCCAAAGTACAAGTACCCAAGATCACTGGCCACCACGATCATCGAAATGGCGCATTTCCAGAATTTTTTTATGAATAACCTCCCTTCCCTTACAGATTTTGGAAAGAACAAAGCCGAGTCGGAAATCATTCTGTTCCTGAACGACCTCGTATTCTCAAGCATTAAAAAAAAGTAAACTCCGCCCGCGTTAACCCGCAGTTGGAATCATTCGCCGGAAGCAGGGTAAGCCAGGCAACTAAAATTTATTCTTCTATCCGTTTCATCATCATTTTACGGCCATTGGTATTGATTTCCTGTAACCAGAGTTTTCTGTCTGCTTTATCAAAGTAATAGGTGCTCACGCCCTGGGGTCCACTCCCAATTTCATCGGTAACCGTTACAATCCATACATCCCTGTTCCCGCTGGTATCGGTAGACAAAACACCGCTTTTTACTTCCTTAACTGATGCCTTTACCACGCCGATCTTAGCAGCGGGATTGTAATCGTATATGGAAATATCCTGCTGGAACCCATCTCTGAGGGGTAGCCAACCCAGCATAACAGGATACAAATTGCTGTCAAAATAGTCACTGCTGGTAGTATCGCTAACCTGTGTAACCAGTTTTTTCATTTTGTCATGGTAATACCCGGTCACCACTTTACCGAAGTTCAAAACCATATCCCTTTGCATATTGTAGGAGGCGTGCCTTACCGGTGCCAGGGTTTCTGCATGTGCAATCGTTGTATCAACCCATGGCGATTGCATATTCTTCAGGTTAACCTGGGTGACAACGGTAATGTTTTCTTTGTCTGCGGAAATATGGGTTGTGACCTTTCCCATTTCCATTTTGATGGTATCCCGCATCGCATACCAGGCCATTTGGTATTGCGATGATTTCATCCACTTTTTTTCGAATACATTTTTTGAAGGCGTCAACCGGTTCTGGGCATTTGCAGAGAAAGAGATGATGGCCAGTATAGCCAGTATATATGATCGCATAGGTTTCGTTGTAATTCACGGTGTCTTCAAATATCGATCATCCCCTTCTGCCTATGGTATGTATTTTGATAAACGGCATATCTGCCCCGGTCAATGTGCGGACAAGCGAGAGCGGTGCGTTGGAAAATATTATGCCAATTCAAAATACTGAACATAAATACCCAATAAAATATGCCAGAATAAATAGTGTCCCAGCCTTACAGCCATCGAGGCAAGAAAGCCTGCTCTTTTGTAAAACACTGCCTGGATAAAATTCATCAAAAAGCCCGTAATCAACGAGTAAATAACAAGCAAAACCCCATTGTCTGGCAATTGCTCCAGGGGTTCCCGTAGAGAAGTGAGTACAATGCCTGTCCAAAGAAAAGTAGTAAAGTACTTGCCTTTTGCATACCATTTTCCCAGGAGGAGAATGACAGTAATGGGAATAAGCCTGTAAAATATTTCTATTTCAAAAGCGCCGGAAAAGTATAGAAACGATGAATAGGGAAAGGGCTGAAGAAAGGGTGGCATTTCCGTGTAGGGCTCGGGGTGCAGTAGCAGTTTAATCACGATAATATCAAGTATTCCAAACACAGCCCCTGTTATCGCCGGCCATAGCCATCTTTGTTTATTTGAAACAGTGGCATCCCAAAAATCCGGGAGACCGGCCCGTGTTTGCAGAAACAGAAAGGGCAGCCCTATCAGTAAAAATAATATACCAGCGTAATCCCATACGCGCAGAAAACTAAAATCATTCCTGATTGCATTACCATACAGACTTCCGATAACGGCAATCAGGATGAACAGAAAATAGGTGATCAGATTGGCTCTTATCCCTTTTGTTAGCGGCAATTTTTCTATCAATACCATAGGCTCTTATATTGGTAAACAGGTTTTATCAAACTTGTATAGTGCAGCAACGCCAGGCAATACCTATGCCTGTTTTTGCAAATTTACTTTTCGTTTCTATCCCATATTATTTTGTTTAACGGTCTAGGCGATCAACCCGCCAGGTGGTACAATCAGCTGCGATATCTGTTTTTACTTTGTCGCAAGCTACCTGACCCGGTTTAATACAAACTGTTTGTTCTCCTGGTGGGAACTATTCATACCATACCGGTTACCCTTTCGGTCAACCTGTGCGGTAAGGGATGCAGGTGCACGGCCACCAGGAAATACTATCCCCTGATCAGCCATTTAAGCAACTGTTGCACGTCTTCCGATCTGCCAAGGGGTTCTAACAAAAAGATAAAAAGGTTAACAGCCAGGGCAAGATAGGTACCGGGATGTTTGAGTTTGCCGAATTTCCATGCGCCCAGCAGTAACATGCCCATAATCAGCAACTGCGTAAAATAGATCGGAAGCATGATATTGATATGGGGAAATTCTTTGGCATGCATACCCACATACACATTTTGAATGCCGCGACCGAGAGCGGGCATCATGATGATGAATACGGTGCTTATCAGCCACCAGGCATGATTCTCCACCTGTTTTCTATGGATGATGCTTTTTATAACCGCAAATCCAAATGCAATCATCATAACAATTTCCACCGCGGCCACGCCAAAGAAAAACCATGCCTGGAAAGGACCGAACTGTTCAGGTGTGGCCTGTGCTTTTTGGGTAGTGACAATATCCCGGTGCATCATGCTCAGTGCTGTCAGGCAAACACCTCCCGCTATGAACATGCCAATGATGCCATTGGTTCTATGCCGCGCCATTTGCCCATGCGTAGCAAAATAGGGTTGCATAATGAGATAGATATACCAAACGGTTCCCGTCCAGTAATGGATATGCACGGACCATGCGTTCTCAGAAAAATCACCCCAGTAGTCCCGGAATATCCCCAGTTGCATAACAACCATAGGGAGAATCATCCATATGTGCAGCGTGCGGTATTTATTCATAATGATGGTCGTAAAAGGGTTACGATTCAGTAATTATATCTTAATACGCGTCGGTCGATACGCTTATGCCGGCAGGGATTGGCCATTGCTGCTTCAGGCTACCTGCTGTTTACGGGTGGAAGATCTTACTACTTTATACAGCATTACAAAATTTAGCCCTGCCATCAACAGCATGGGAATCTTCCTGTATAGAAAATCCGTCGCTATCAGCCTATCAATCAACTCCAGGGAAAATCGTTTGTCCAGCTCAACCTGTATGGGTATCTGGATAGCCACGGTTGACACAAGGGCTACGAGGTTACAAAGCAGGGCCAGTGCCACCAGTCTCCGGGGTATCACTGCCGGCCGGAACCAGAATAATAACACCTGTGGCACGTAGGATAATAGAATGAAAACGACAAATAGCGGGATAATCAGCTTACTATCGATCTGGTGAAAAGCAGGAAACTCGTTTGGCCCCACAGCGCGCCAGGTCTTGTAAGCAACCAAAGAATTTACGATACCTGCACC
>JANPIE010000177.1:0-10501 GCA_031424835.1 Chitinophagaceae bacterium | reverse complement strand
ACTTTTCACTTTTGACTTTTGACTTCTGCCTACTCCCCCCCAGTCAGGTATTGCGCATACGCATAGCCCTCTTCGCCGGCATCGGTGCGCACCAGCCACCATTGGTCGTTGGTTTTGCTGATGAGGGTTACGGATTCTCCTTTGGCGGCTTTGCCTACCAGGGGTTGGTCGGTACCCGGGCCTTTGCGGATGTTGAGATTGGATGAGTCGGTAGTAACGGTAACTTTAGACCCGGCGGTTACGCCAGCCACATCTACATCCATTACCACATCACCTGTTTTAAAATTGGGATCGGCCTGGCCGTAGATATCCCAGAGCTTATCCTTTGCTGCCCCGCTCGGCGCGTGGCCCCGGATATATAGGACGCCATCCTGTTCCGTTACTTCCACACCGGCAGAGCCGGCTGCCGAAATAAGGTCTTTGTATTTTTCCTGGAGTGCCATGTTTTTAATTTTAATTAGTCCTTAATGATCAGCACATCTGCATTTACGCGTTTTGGATTCAATGCATCCAGTGCCATTTTGAGCCGCTTCCATTTATCGCTGCTTACTGTTCCGGATACCACGATCTCCCCGTCTGCATTAACAACTGCAGTCACTTCAGGAAAATCTTTTGTTGCATCCACCACACCCTGCTGAAGTGCACCACTGGGCGCAATAACCACAGACGGAGAAGGTGCCGCAATAGTAATATTGTTTACCACGCTTTTTACTCCCTTACTTTTTTTGGCGGCGTCTTCCGCGGCCATGCGGGTTGCCTCATCATTTACCTGGCCGCTAAGCGTTACCACTCCATCAGCCACTGATGAGCTTACATTTGGGGCGGTGGCATGTACATTAGCTGTAACATCTGCATTGATATCTGTATCTTTTGGGCCGCAGGAAGCCAGGAAAAGGGTAAGCACGACAGCCGTGCTGCCGATGATTTTTTTGATGTTCATGTTGTATTTGTTTTAGTGATTGGATACAATTTTATTTACGCACCATACGCGTAAGGTCAGCAAGGTCTACATCACCGTCGCCATCCTTGTCAAGGCCCAGTTTGGCCCCAAGTGTTCCCAGCAATCCATTTTGTTTTACCTGCTGGTTACCGCCGGTCAGGGATGAAATGAGTGAAGAAAGGCTAAGCGCACCGCCGGTGCCCGGGCGTCGCAGCAGCGACCGAAGCACAGATGGAATCAAACTGGCAGACAGGCCCTGGGCCACGCCACTGTTGATACCAAACTTTTGTACAATATTATCCGCAAAATTGTGCTGCACTTTTTCTACTGCGGGGTGTGATTGCTCGCCTCTTAACAGCCCCTCCATTGATTCGGTATCATTGTCATTGGCCGATTGCTGTAAACCGGAATAGATGGAATCTCCGGCCTGCCGCATTACATCTTCATTGTGTTCATTGGGTACTTCGGGGTTTTCCACCACGGTTTGATGGCCGAACTGGCGCACCATGTTCATTAATTCCTGTAACATATCCTATGCTGTTTAGTGATGATTCTATTTGCCGATGTGCGTAGGGAAGGCAGAAAAAATCATACCCGTATCGTGTTCCCCACTTTTTGATAGCCCTTAGCCGAGGCAACGGTTTTCGTATATTCGCTATTGATATGGACCAAGCGCCGGAAACGATAACAGAACCTGTTTTACCCAAATACAACCTCAATGCTGAGCAGGAAAAAAATGAGATCATCAGGCATTACCGAGCCCTTTTGCGTAGCCTCAGGCCAAAACTGAAAAAAGGCGACAAGGAATTGGTGCGGCAGGCTTTTCAAATGGCCGCCGAGGCGCACAAGACGATGCGACGCAAAAGCGGAGAACCCTATATTCTGCATCCCATAGCTGTGGCCATGATTTGTGTGGAAGAGATTGGCCTGGGTGTAAGAAGTACCATCTGCGCACTACTTCATGATACGGTAGAAGATACCGATATCAGCCTGGAAGATGTGGAAAGGGAATTTGGTACCGAAATCGCCAAGATCGTGGACGGGCTCACTAAGATATCCAGCGTAATGGATACCAATACGAGCCAGCAGGCAGAGAATTTCAAAAAGATTCTCCTCACACTTACTGATGATCCCCGTGTAATCCTGATCAAGCTGGCAGACCGTCTTCACAACATGCGTACGCTTGATCACATGAAGCGTGAGAAACAATTGAAGATCGCTTCAGAAACCGTTTGGGTTTATGCGCCACTGGCGCACCGCATGGGCCTTTACAATATCAAAACAGAACTTGAGGACCTATCCATGAAATACATGGAGCCGGAGGCCTACAGAGACATCGCAAAAAAACTCGCTGAAACAAAAAGGGAAAGAACCCGTTACATCAATGAGTTCATCAGGCCCTTAAAAGATAAGCTGGCGGCGGCAGATTTTAATTTTGAAATATATGGCCGCCCCAAAAGCATTCATTCCATCTGGAACAAGATCAAGAAAAAAGGGGTGGCTTTTGAAGAAGTGTATGATCTTTTCGCCATCCGCGTAATCCTGGATTCGCCCGCAGAGAGGGAAAAAGAAGACTGCTGGAAAGTGTATTCCATGATCACCGATGAGTATACGCCTTCCCCCGAGCGTTTACGCGACTGGCTGAGTAATCCCAAGAACAATGGATATGAAGCGCTGCATACTACCGTAATGGGTCCGCAGGGCAAATGGGTGGAAGTGCAGATACGCACCAAACGAATGAACGAGATAGCCGAAAAAGGGCTTGCCGCACATTTCAAATACAAAGAAGGCAGCAACGATGAGGACCGCTTTGACAAATGGTTTGGACAGATCCGTGAAGTATTAAGTACACAGGATACAGATGGTGTGGATTTCTTACAGGATTTTAAAACCTCCTTCCTGGCGGAAGAAATCTATGTATATACACCCAAAGGTGAGGTAAAAATGTTGCCTACAGGAAGTACGGCACTGGATTTTGCTTTTTCCATCCACTCAGCCATCGGAACCAAATGTATCGGCGCCAAAGTGCACCATAAACTGGTGCCCATTAGTCATAAATTACGTAGCGGCGACCAGGTAGAGATCATCACCAGTAACAAACAGAAACCTTCCGAAGACTGGCTGGGCATTGTGGTAACTGCCAAGGCCAAAAGCAAGATCAAGGATGCCCTTCGTGAAGAAAAAAGAAAGATAGCCGAAGATGGAAAGTATACACTGCAGCGCAAACTGGAGGCGCTGGGTGCGGGTTACAGTCAATACAATATTGACGAGTTGGTCCAGTTCTACAAATTACCTTCCCCGCTGGATCTGCATTATAAAATAGCTACGCGTGCCATAGACCTTAAGGAACTGAAAGAGTTCAAGGTTTTGGGCGATAAGATCGAGATACCCAAACCCAAACCGGTAATTCCCGAAATAGCCGGCGATCCATCGCAACAGAAAAATTACAAAGGCAAGGATTCTGAACTCATCATATTCGGAGAGAGCAGTGATAAGATCATGTACACCCTGGCCAAATGCTGTAATCCCATACCGGGCGATGACGTGTTTGGATTTGTCAGCACGGGCAAAGGACTGATCATACACCGTACCAATTGCCCGAATGCTGCTCAGTTGTTATCTATATCCGGTCACAGGGTTGTAAAAACCAAATGGGCAAAGAACAAAGAAATATCATTCCTTACCGGTTTAAAAATCATTGGTATGGACGATGTGGGTGTGATCAACAAGATCACCAATGTGATCAGTGGCGATATGCGGATTAACATTGCGGGACTAACCATTGAATCAAGGGAAGGACTCTTTGAAGGCACCATCAAGGTATTTGTACACGATAAAGAAGAACTTGGCGAGCTGGTAACCCGGTTGAAATCGCTGAACGGAATACAAACAGTTGATCGTTTTGATACGGAGAATATATCCTGAACCAACTTACACACAAGCTTCCCACCCCTAAGATTTAATTTTGCCTATTCGTTTTTTACTGATAGGCAACGCTTATTTTTGCCCCGATTCAATAAACATATATGGTTGACGTAATTCTCGGCTTACAATGGGGCGATGAGGGTAAAGGAAAAATCGTAGATTATTTCGCTCCCAACTACGATATCATCGCACGCTTCCAGGGTGGGCCCAATGCCGGGCACACTTTGTACGTGGATGGTAAAAAAATGGTGCTGCACCAGATACCTTCCGGTATTTTTCACCAGAATAAAGTAAATGTAATCGGTAACGGTGTGGTACTTGACCCGGTAACGCTTAAGCGCGAATGTGATGCCGTGGCGGCGTTTGGCATTGATGTAAAAAAGAACCTGTTCATTTCTGAACGTACCAATATCATTGTTCCCACGCACCGCGCACTCGACAAAGCATCTGAACTGGCCAAGGGAGAAAGCAAGATCGGTTCTACCTTAAAAGGAATTGGCCCGGCCTATATGGATAAAACGGGAAGGAACGCGTTACGGGTAGGCGACCTGCTCGATAAAAGCTTTACCACCCAGTATATCAAACTAAGGTTAAAACACCAGAAGCTGCTGGATAATTTTCATTTTATAGAAGATATCTCGGCATGGGAAGAAGAATTTTTTGAGGCGCTGGAATTTTTAAAAACCCTGAATGTCATTAACTGCGAATATTTCATCAATGACCAGATCAAGGCAGGTAAAAAAGTATTGGCCGAAGGTGCGCAGGGTAGTATGCTGGATATAGATTTTGGCACTTTCCCTTTTGTAACCTCATCCAATACCATTTCAGCGGGTGTTTGCACCGGCCTGGGGGTTTCACCCAAACAGATCAACGAAGTAATGGGTGTTACCAAAGCGTATTGCACAAGGGTGGGCGGCGGACCTTTCCCCAGCGAGCTGCATGATGCTACAGGTGAGGAACTGCGAAAGATAGGCAACGAATTTGGCGCCACTACCGGCAGGCCGCGCCGCTGCGGGTGGATAGACCTGGTGGCCCTACGCTACGCCTGCATGATCAACGGGGTTACCCAGATCATCATGACCAAGGCCGATGTGTTGGATGCATTCGAAGAATTACAGGTATGTACGGCTTATAACATCAACGGAAAACAAACTGAAGAGGTACCTTTCCAGATGAACCGGGCAAAAATAGAACCCGTACTACAAAATTTTAAAGGCTGGAACATGGATACTACCGGTATTAAAGAAGCAGCCGGACTGCCTGGAACCATGAATACCTATATAGACTTTATCAATCAATATGTAGGCGCGCCGGTAAAATATGTATCAAATGGTCCGGGCCGAGACCAGATTGTACATGTATAGCAGGAATTGGCATTTGCTTTGTGAGTGAAAAATATTTTTGGTTAATAAATATTTGCGCCTAAATTTTACGCAATCAATCTTATTAGAACTATGGCAGCGAAATCTGATAAGGATTCCAAATCCAACAGCCCGAAAACTACAGCGGCAAAAAATGCCGATGCAAAACCGTCGTCCAAATCTAAAAAAGAATTGGAAGAGGATGATGATATTGATGACGTTGATGATGATGAGGCGGATACGCCTCCCGCAAAAAAATCCGGTGCTAAATCCTCCGCGAAAAAATCGAAAGGTGAAGACGATGAGGAAGACGTTGAAGCTGAAGAAGTAGATGATGAATGGGAGAAACCGGAAGAAGAAGATGACTGGGATCCTGACTTTGACGAATTTGATATCCCCAAAAGCAAGGGTAAAAAAACGGTGGGTGGTCCCAAGAAAAAAGAAGACGACGACGATTTCAAAATTGACGAGGACTTTAAGGAATTCGATCTCTTCAATGATAAAAGTGGCGGATTTGATGATGATGAAGATGATGATTTCTGATCATCGCTCCCTTCAAAGGTGAAAAGAATAACAGACTCCTTTCCTGTACAAAATATTGATCTTCTGAAACGGCAGATGCTGCGGTGGGCAACCCGCAGCAACATCTGCTGTTTCCTTGACAATCACCTGTATGATTCCGCTTACCGCGCGGTTGAGTGCCTGGTTGGAGCAGGTGCTGTGGAAACTTTCAGCGCCGAAAAAAATATCCTCCCTCAGTTCCATGATTTTTTAGAGGTACAATCCGATTGGTTGTTCGGGCATATCAGTTATGACCTGAAGAATGAGATGGAAGCACTGCAATCTTCGCATCCGGATCATATCCATTTTCCCGACATATTTTTCTTCCGGCCCGAAACCGTTCTGCAGTTAAAGAATGGGGCCCTGATCATTTCCAGCCTGGAAAAGGATCCCTCAACCATTTATGCCGAGATCTGCGCTGAATCCCTGACCAGCCACCCGCAGCAGGAAACAGTTAACATTCAATCGCGTTTTTCCAAAGACCAGTATCTCTCTACCCTGGAAAAATTGTTAGGGCATATTCACCGCGGTGATTGTTACGAAATCAATTTTTGCCAGGAATTTTTCGCCGACAACGTAACACTTGACCCCATTCATGTTTATACGCAACTGACCACTGTTTCGCCCAATCCCTTTTCCTGCCTGTATAAATTGAACGACAAATACCTGCTATGCGCGAGCCCTGAGCGCTACCTCCAGAAAAAAGGTAACCGTCTTTTGTCGCAGCCAATCAAAGGAACTTACAAAAGAAATCCCGGCGACCCGGTAGATGATAGCCGCTTAAAACACCTGTTGCAGGAAAGCAGTAAAGACCGGAGTGAGAATGTAATGGTAGTGGACCTGGTGCGCAATGACCTGAGCCGCGTGTGCCGTGAGGGTACGGTTAAAGTGGAGGAACTTTTTGGTGTATATAGTTTTCCGCAGGTGCACCAGATGATATCCACCATTAGCGGGGAATTACGGGAAGCCACAGGTTTGGTGGAAATACTAAAAGCCAGCTTTCCTATGGGCAGCATGACAGGCGCGCCCAAGAAACGGGTGATGGAGCTGATTGAAACCTATGAGCGTACCAGGCGGGGCATCTATTCCGGTGCTGTAGGATATATAAGCCCCGACAAGGATTTTGATTTTAATGTAGTGATCCGCAGCATACTCTATAATGCAACCGAAAAATACCTGAGTTACCAGGTGGGTGGCGGTATAACAGCCTACAGTGAGGCCGAAAAAGAATACGAAGAATGCTTATTAAAAGCAGAAGCCATCAGGAAAGTGTTATCACCGTAACCAAAAAAAAGCCGGGTACCTATATGGCCCCCGGCTTACGGTATCCATTCAAAAACGATTATCTCGAAACGGTTGTTCCTTCCAGCAATGCCTTCATTGAATCCATCAGGAGGTCATTTTTACGCAGTTCAAATTGCGCTGCCTTGTCTTTCATCAGGCGCATGGAATATTTTTTTCCTTCACCCAGTGTCTTTTCAAATGCCGGGTTCCATTTGTAAAATTTATCGAGGTCGATGCCGAGGGCATGGGTAACAACGGTTGCATTATACCTTCCGCTAACTTCCACAAGGATAGAATTGTCTATCTCTTCATTGGTTAAAGGAAACTCATTTCCGTTGATCACGGTTGCTTTCTGGGCCTGCGCCTCTTCAGCCGTCATTGTGGTCCACCCACCGGTTCCTTCAAAAATATAATGGGTACCGATGAATTTCTTAACGTGGTTGCGCGTTTCTTCAGGAAGATCATACTGCAGGTCCCAGAAATCCTTGCTGCCTGTTTTCCTGATCGCTTCTTTCACACGGTGAACACCACCGTTGTAAGCAGCCACTACCAGTAACCAGTCGCCAAACACGCCATACAGTTCCTTCATCAGCAATGCCGCTGCACGGGTACTTTTTGCGAAATCCATACGCTCATCATTGGCGCCCAGGCGTAATCCAAACCTCCTGGCTTCGTCGGGCATGATCTGCCAGGGACCGGCCGCTCCTGCCCATGAAACCAATTTGGGGGTAAGATGGCTCTCAATCACACTCAAATACTTCATTTCTTTAGGGATGCCATAACTGGTCAATATTTTGTCATATAGGTCCAGGTAAGGCTTTCCCCAACCCTTCAGTTTCCTTAATTCCTCACCCCTTTTGCGGATATACTCCTGTACAAAAGAAACTGCCTGCGGATTCAATTCCACACTTTCAGTTTTGTTCTCAACGGTTTTACTAAAAAGACTGGCGAATGGTGCTTTGTTACTGACTGAATCGTTGTAGTTGGCACGGTTATTTGAAGGATCTGTAAAGGACATGGTAGTAAGACTGATAACCAAAAGTCCAAAATAAACTAAGCTGTATTTGCTGGCTGCGATAACATTCCCTAAACTGAATGTGAATTTAAACCATTTCATAGGCTACCTTTTTGATTTTTGATTAAATAAGCGCAATTAGCCTGGTAGCAGTAGTTTGGATAGCACGGCAATGTTTGACTTTCCGTGGGCCTTATAGTTTAATCAGCGATTAGCATAAACTCTTTCGAAAGGCGAAGCAAAGATACCTCATTTAACTGTGAAGTCATGACCTGGAGGCCAAAGGGCAACCCATTGGAGTGGCGGAACAAAGGGAGTGAAATACCTGGTATTCCCACCAGGTTGGCGAACACTGTATAAATGTCAGCAAGGAACATCTCAACCGGGTCACTGCTCTTCTCACCCAGTTTAAATGCGGTGGTGGGAACGGTTGGGGAAATGATCGCGTCATACAATTGGAAAATGGAATGGGTACGCTCACTCAAAATCGACCTAACCTGCTGTGCTTTAGTGAAATACGCATCAAAATAACCCGCACTTAACACAAATGTACCCAACAGGATTCTACGTTTTACTTCGGCCCCAAAGCCCTGGCTCCGGCTTGTTTTGTAAAGGTCTGCCAGATCGCCATCCGGGGCGTTGGCGCGGTAGCCAAATTTAACCCCATCGAAGCGGGAAAGATTGCTGGAAGCCTCAGCAGTTGTTAAAATATAATAAGTGGGGACAACATAGTTAAGTAGTTCAAAATCAATAGGTTCAACGGTGTGCCCCCGGGCTGTTAATTCTTTGATAAACGATTGGGTTTGCGCCTTGATTTCAGGATCCAGGCCCGGATTATCAAGCGATTCCTTGAAATAGGCAATCCTGTATTTTTTTGCACCCGGTTTCATCTCCTCCGCGTAAGCGGGTACAGCCGTTTGAGACACGGTACTATCAAAATCATCGGCCCCTGCTATCACTTCCAGTACCAGCGCTGCATCGTCCACTGTGCGCGTAAAAATTCCTATCTGGTCAAACGACGATGCATAGGCGATCAGTCCATAACGTGATACGCGGCCATAACTTGGTTTCAATCCCACCACCCCGCAAAAATCGGCTGGTTGCCGAACGGAACCACCGGTATCGCTTCCCAAACTTAACATGCATAACCCCGCCTGCACACTTACGGCAGAGCCTCCGGAGGATCCACCCGGAACACGGGATTCATCCAACGCATTTTTTACGGGGCCGAATGCAGAATTTTCATTGCTGCTGCCCATCGCAAATTCATCACAGTTTTGGCGGCCGATTATGATGGCATCTTCTGCCAGTAGTTTATCAACTGCCGTGGCGTTGTAGATAGCGGTAAAATTTTCGAGTATATGCGAGGAGGCAGAAAGTTTATGACCCTTGTAGGAAAGCACATCTTTCAGTCCCACCACTACCCCATGCATTTTTGCCAGCGGTGTAGCAGCAGACCGCTGCAGATCCAATGCCGCTGCGCGTTCCAGCGCCTCAGCTTCATATACTTCCAGAAAAGCGTTGAGATGAGAATGGGCACGGATGGCCTCTATATAAAAACGAACGGCCTCCACACAGGTGGTTTGGCCGATCTGTAATGCGTTATGATAGTCTTTGATTGTGCTGTAGCGAAACAAAGGCTAAACTGCTTTTGAGAGATAATTACGGTTGTGTAGTAGTAGCCTGGTCTTTCTCTTTCATACCTTCTTCCAGTTCTTTCTTCACATTGCTTTTAGCATCGTTGAATTCACGGATGCCTTTACCCAGACCTCTCATGAATTCAGGAATTTTCCTGCCACCAAATAATACAAGTACGACTACTGCAATCAGCAAAATCTCTTGGAATCCTAAGTTGCCCATAAAATTTGTTTTTAAGAAGATAAAGGTAAGGGAAAACCTTTGCCACCCAACTAAATAATGTTAATCTCTGGGTATGCTGCATAAAAAAAACGAAAGTTTAGCAACTACTAAACTTTCGTTCAAATTATGTAGGGAAAATGTACTAGAAACGTTTTTCCTTGATACGGGCGCTCTTACCGCTACGCTCACGGAGGTAGAACAGCTTGGCGCGACGAACTTTACCACTTTTGTTCAGGATAATGGAATCGATATTTGGCGAAAGGATGGGGAACAGACGTTCAACACCAACACCATCAGATATTTTACGAACAGTGAAAGACTTGGTAGCGCCATTTCCCTGCATTTTAATCACATCTCCACGGAAACTCTGGATACGCTCTTTACCACCCTCAACAATCTTATAGTTAACGGTTACATTATCCCCGGCCTTAAAAGAAGGATGGGTTTTCTGGGTAGTCAACTGGTCGTGTACAAATTGAACTGCTGCGTTCATAACTTTAATTTTTGCGGACGGCAAAGGTAGGGGGAGTGGGGGGAAAAAACAAATAAATCAGG
>JANPIE010000176.1:0-26835 GCA_031424835.1 Chitinophagaceae bacterium | reverse complement strand
TAATTCTTCATGGTGGACCGGGTGGGGATTACCGGGACAAATTAGTTTGCAAGTCCCTCGCCGATTCCGGCTACCGTGTAGTCTTTTATGATCAGAGGGGTTCCGGACTATCACAAAGACTAACGGAACATGAGTTTTCCGCGCCCGGTGTATCCATACTCGATACCCTTTATCATGAACTGGCGGGGGTGATCGGTTATTACACAACGCATCCGGGGCAGAAAGTATACCTGGTGGGGCATTCCTGGGGAGGCATCCTTGCCACGGCATTTACCGCCCGGCATCCGTCTGCTATTCGGGGGCTTGTTGTGTCTGAGCCTGGGGGTCTTACCTGGCCGGATATTAAGACGTATGTGGAGCGATCCAGATCCATGGGATTGTGGAGCGAAGCGTTGAATAACGCTGTTTATTTTGACCAGTTCATAACTGCAAACCGCAACCAGCATGAACTACTGGATTATAAGTTTGCACTAAAAGCAGCCAAAAATGATATTACAGGGGAAGACAATACTGTGCCCGGTAGTTTTTGGCGCAAGGGTGCGGTCATTAATAAAGCACTTTGGGATGTTGGTGAGAAATTCCATCCTGACTTTTCAGAGGGCATTAATGCCTTCAGCAGTTCCGTCCTTTTCCTGTATAGTGACCGCAATACTACGTATAAAAAGGATTGGGCAGAAAAAATTTCAGGGGCTTATAAATACCCTCAGTTAGTACTTGTTAAAGGAACAGGACATTCTGGAATTCTGGGAGATCAGCATATATGGAAGCAACAGACCATGCCTCATCTCATCAAATATTTACAAACACATTAATTATAACGCAATCATGAAAAAAGTACTATCTATTTTATCTGTAATGACAATCTTCCTATGCCATTCGGATGCACAAACGGTAAATTGGGCAGCTTTACGTAAAACAGATCGTCATATAATTAATGTACGAACCGGTTTGGAGCATGGCCTGGTGTATGGTATAGGGTATGGTTACCAGGTTTCAAATAAGGGTATTCCGGTATTACTGAATATCGAATACAGTGCGCCCGCAGGAAAGGAATTATTTGACGATTTTAAAATTAAAACAGGTGGCCAGGTCGTGCTACCTGCATTTAATAATTTTCGTTTCAGCGTGCGGGCGCAAGGTATATTCCGGAGATATGGTAATGAGTTGGTAAATATGCTAAATTTTGGCAGCGATATATCCGGTGCGCTTGGGTATTACAGGAAGAAATGGTTCATCGCTACAGACGTAGGTTTCGATAAGGCCATTGTAACGCGGTTTAAACACAGCGAGGCCTATAAAAATCAATACCCGCTCGTTTCCGACGGATGGTATGAACCTGCCGCTGGTGGAAATTTTTATTATGGTGTACAGTTGGGCTTTTCCGCTAAGCATTACGACGTTTATGTACGTGGCGGAAATATTCTTAACCAGGATTTTCGTTCGTCACCGGGCCTCCCGGTATATGGCGAATTAGGAATCAATATGCGGTTATGAGTCAGAAGTCAGAGGTGAAAAGTCAAAAGTGAGAAGTAAAAAATGGGCCTGAAACCTAACTCTTCTCCCTCACATCTGACTTTTCACCTTTCACTTTTCACCTTTGACTTTTCACCTTTCACTTTTCACCTTTCACTTGCCCCCTAGTAAAATAACGTGTACAACGCCGCAAGAATACCAATGATCACTGTGGAGCCTACGATAAATCCTGGCGAGCAACGGAACATGGCGGTGTCGATTTCTACTACCTGTTTGTTGTATTTGCTTCGTTTATCTGCAAGACTGATTACGATCATCAATACCATTAGTATCACAAACACCAGGGTCATCCTGTCCATAAAGGGAAGGTCCGGAAACCAGCCATTTGTCCAGCCGGGTAAAAATTTCAATACGGTTGAGAGGGGAATGGTGAGTAAGGCAGACGTAAGTGCTGCTGTAGCAGTGGCCCGCTTCCAGAAGAAACCTAAAAGAAAAATGGACAATACACCCGGGGAGATAAATCCAACATATTCCTGTATAAACTGGTAAGCCTGGTCGAGGTTTCTTAATGCGGGAGCCACCATACTCGCCAGGATCATAGCTACTACCACCGTAATCCGTCCTGTTTTTACCAGTTTTTTTTCTGATGCATTTTTATTGAAGAATTTTTTATAGATATCAAGGGAGAAAATGGTGGAGATACTATTGGCTTTCCCCGCAAGCGATGCTACGATAGCGGCAGTTAATGCGGCAAAAGCCAATCCTTTTAAACCGTTGGGTAACAGGTTCATCAAAGTGGGATAGGAATGATCGGGTTTGATCACACCTGCCGCATCTGTCATCTCGGCCTGGAACATGCCGTTCTGGTACATAACATACATAGTGATACCCGGAATAACAACGATCAATGGTATCAATAGTTTCAGGAAAGCCGCAAAGAGTATCCCTTTTCTTGCCGTTGGCAAACTGGCGCCCAGTGCACGCTGTGTGATGTATTGGTTGCAACCCCAGTAATTAAGGTTGTTGATCCACATACCGCCGATCAAAACAGATAAACCAGGCAGGTCGGTATAATGCGGACTCGATTTATCGAAGATCATATGAAAATGTGAAGGCGCTTTCTCTTTGATAACACTCAATCCCTTCAGGATATCTTTCCCGTATCCGAAATGTTCGGACACTAGTGTTAATGCGAGATAACAGGTTACTAACCCGCCCATCACCAATACCAAAACCTGTATCACATCGGTGTATCCAATCACTTTCATACCGCCCAGGGTAACAATTATTGAAAACAATCCAAGGCCAGCCATGCACCATTCAAAACTGATGCCCGAGATGGAATTAATGGCAAGTGCGCCCAGGTAAATAATGGAAGTAAGGTTTACAAAAACATATACCAATAACCAGAATACTGCCATAATGGTACTCACCGTATCATTGTACCGCTGGGCGAGGAATTGCGGCATGGTGAAAATTTTATTCTTAAGGTAAATCGGAATAAAAAAGATCGCAACAATGATAAGGGTTGCTGCTGCCATCCATTCGTAACTGGATATGGCCAGTCCCAGTGCAAAACCAGATCCCGACATGCCGATAAAATGTTCCGCAGAAATATTTGAAGCGATCAGCGATGCGCCGATGGCCCACCAGGTAAGGGATCCTTCAGCAAGGAAAAAATCTTTCGAATCCATCTCGCCATTGCTCTTCTGGTGATACATTTTCCGGCGGTATACCCAATATCCGTAACCCGCCACCACAATAAAATAAATGAAAAAGACGAGATAGTCCAGCGGGCGGAGATGATTCATATGGCAGCTTTGGTTGTACTATTGAAAATATAAAAATAAACCCGAAGCTCAGCGCCTGAAAGCAATAAATCGCGCAGGGAATCGGAATTAGTTGAACAGTTGATTTTCCAATCCAAAATCCCCCATCCAAAATCTCCCATCCAAAAAAAGGCTGCCCCCTTTCAGAGACAGCCCCGTATGCTAAAAACCAATTCTCACTAGTAGCTGGGATTCTGGACCAGGTAACCCGGAAGGTTAGATGCTCCATCAATCGCAGTTTGGGGGATAGGGAAGATGCGCTTCTGTTTGTCAGTACTGCTTTTTTCTGTCCAGGTACCTTCATACTTTCCAAAGCGTATCATATCTGTACGTCTTACCATTTCCCAGTACAATTCAAATCCTCTCTCTCTGAACAACAGGTCCAGCGTGAGCGGGGAGGCCAATGGTGGCGCTGGCTTGCTGGCAGTACGTGACGCGCGCACGGTATTTACATCCGCTAAGGCGCCGGCGGCATCACCTTTTCTCAGTTTTGCTTCTGCGCGCATTAAATACACATCGGCCAGGCGAATGATCACGATATCATGTTCACCAAAATTTCTACCGCTTACAGATGTTTTGCTGAACTCATACTTTTCAACCCGGTAGCCGGTGCTGTAGCCACTACCTGCAACAGTAAAATCAATGGCTTCAGTAAAATTAACCGGGTTGTTGGGCTGGCCGCGCGTAACGTTAAAGAGTCTGGCGACTTTCATCTTGCCGTCTGGACATCTAATGAATGCACCACCCACGGTAGCTTTTACCAGTCCATACTGTTGTCCCCTTAGTATTCCGCGGTTGATATTAAACGCAGCGGCATCAACACAGGAATCTGCGGGGTTGGAATAGATAGAAAGATTTTGCTTGTAAAAACGTGGATCAGCAGCAGCCGGATCCACAGGCGCATAGGCGTTTACCCAGGTGCGGTAAAATTCCGGTGTGATGCCGGGTCCATCGGTTCCATTGGCGCCGGTGAAAGCAGGCAGGGGCCATTGGTCGCCTGAGAGAGAGAAATACGCCATCCTGTTATGACCATTCAGGTCAGCGCGCTGGTCCACTGCAAAGATCAATTCCTTATTGGTATGATTCTTATCATCAAACATGGAAAAATAATCCGGCGATAAACTGTGTACACCGCTGCTGATGATCTTGTCACAATACTCCTGCACCTTATCCATGTCTTCACTCTTAAAAGTAAAAGTGGCGCCGTATACATCCCTGTATACAGCCGCATTCAGGTGCAGCCTTGCCAGTAAACCCCAAATACCGGTTTTGGTAAGACGACCGGGTCCCGTAGTATTATCGAGCACAGGCTCCACTGCCAGTAGTTCGCTTTTGATGTATTCCACGGCATCATTACCTCTCAGTATCTTTGAAGTTTCCCCCACATCGTCTTTTACAAATACCAAACCATATAGGTCAAGTGTAAGCATGGAATAATATGCCCTCATACCCCTTGCCTCCGCATAAAATACTTTTGCGTTGGCATCTGAATTGGAGGGAAGAGAATTCATGGCGGTAACCGCCCTTGATATGCCGATAAGAATATGGTTCCATGTATTTCTTACGTTAACATCCGAACTGATGTTCTCGTGTCTGTGCAATTGAACATAGATGCCGTTATCACCCCAATCGGTTCCGCCACGGAAAGGAAGGATGGCCTCATCAGTTGAAATTTCCTGTAGTGCAAAATAGTTGGTATGAAGAAAGATGTCCTGCAGTTTGGCATAGGCAGGTGCAATAATGCCTTCTGCCTGTTGCTTTACGGTAAGCCCTGATACAGAAGACTCATCCAGTACCTGCTCACTTAATTTGGTGCAACTGCTTATGATGGTAAGGCTTCCAAAAAGCGATAACAGGGTTAATAATTTCTTTGTCATGTTCTGATATTTAAAATGAAAAGTTTAATCCAAATATGATTGACCTCGCTTTGGGATAACTGATAAAATCAATTCCATAAGACGATACACCGCTGATGGATCTGTCTGCATTTACTTCGGGATCGTAACCGTTATATTGTGTGATCACAAAAAGGTTTTGTCCGGTTACAGAAAAACGCGCGGCCGTAATCCATTTGCTGATTCCCAACTTTGCCACATTAAAATTATATCCAAGCGTTAAGTTATTCAGGCGTAAATATGCACCGTTTTTCAGGTAGCGGGTGGTTACGGGGGTGGCATTGTTAAGTGATTCTTTAGGTTCAGCAATAGCCGCCCTGGTAGTATTCACGTTTTTAGCCAGCCTGAGTTTGGAAAAACTCACATTCTCAGTATAGTCGTAAATTTTATTGCCGGATACGCCATTAAAATTAACATTCAGGTCAAATCCCTTAAACGATACGCCACCATAGAATGCGTAAATAAGATTGGGCAGCGCTGTTCCTGCTGATATCCTGTCTTTGTCTGTAATGATATTATCGCCATCAAGATCGCGGTAAGTGCTTAGTCCTGCCGCATCAAATCCGGTAAATTCTTTCAGGAAGAAAGTTCCGATTGGCTGCCCGTTAATATAACCATTGATGGTAGAAGAGGTAATACCCGCTCCTGATACTGAGCCGGCAGGAATAACCGAGTAGGGAGATTTTTCAACCTTGTTATTCATAAAGGTGAAGTTGGTACCCACATTAAAAGTAATTCCCCTTTCTGACCGGTGGCGATAGTCCAGTTCAAACTCTAATCCGTGATTGGTAATGGTCATGTCTTCAACGTTGCTCCATACTTCCGTAGCGGGCTGTACAGGGTCAGCAGGAATAACCTGGAGAAGGATGTTGTTGGATACTTTCCGGAACACATCGATGGTGCCGGTCAGGTCGCCGTGCATGAGGCCAAAGTCAAGACCGATATCTGTTTGTGCAGAAGATTCCCACCGGATATCCGGGTTGGCCAATCTTGCATAGGTGAGACCTGCCGGATAGGCGCCTGACGAAAACAACGGGTAACTGGCCGATGCAAGTGAGTTGAACAATGACTGCGTAATCTTGGGAGGAATTTCCTGGTTTCCGGTCATGCCCCAGCCTGCTCTCAGTTTCAAATTGGTGAATCCTGAATTGGCCATGAATTTTTCATCAGAGATCTTCCATCCCGCGGAAAATGAAGGAAAATAGCCGTACTTATTATTTTCACCAAATTTAGAAGATCCATCCGCCCTGAAATTGGCCGTAAACAGATATTTATTGTTGTACTGGTAGGTAACCCTTCCAAAAAATGATTGCAGTTCATTGATAAATGCAAATCCACCAGGACGATTATTGGCAAGTGTCAGATCCTGGCCCACACCAGGATTATAGATCGGGTCTATGCCACCAATCACGAACCGGTTAATGCTGTTGTTTCTCTGTTGCACAAATATTTTCTGGTAGGAATGTCCCGCAAGAGCGGACACATTGTGTTTTGTATTGCTCCAGGAATAGGTGAGGTAATTTTCCACCAGTGTATTTCTGTTGTTGTTGTAGAACGTTTCCAGTCTTCCGTCACGGAATGGTACCGCATTGGGAAGGTTCACCACATCACGCGTGGATGTGGAATTGTCAATACCAAAATTCAGTTTGTAAACAAGCCCCTTGAATAATTTTACCGAGGGAGAAATATTTCCGATCACCCGGTTGATGCTGGTGATCTCTTTATCCAGTTTGAAATAAACCAGGGGATTGTTGATGTTTGGGTATTGTGCCGGCAAACCGTTTGCATCAAATGCCGGGTAAGTGGGATTGTTTGTTAATACATCGCCTAAAATACTGGTGACAGGCGGGCGTGTATTTTTTGTGTTGGCATAATTTAAATTGGCTTCAATCACAACCCGGTCGTCTAGAAACCGCTGCGTAACATTGAACCTGCCTGAATACCTGTCAAGTTGGTTGTCTTTGATAATACCTTCCTGTTTCTGCAGGCCAAAAGATGCGTAGTAAGAAAGTTTATCCGATCCGCCACTCATCGTCAGGTTATGATTTTGTGTGATGGCATTACGGGTAACAAGGTCCTGCCAGTCTGTAGCTCCTCCTTTATCATCCAGCACACCACCTGCTTTGGGCACTTCTGCCCTGAACTCTGCTGCGTTTAATACCGGCAACTTTCTTGCAATGGATGAAATACCCACGCTTGTTGAGAAACCCAGATTGGAAACGCCGGCCTTTCCTCTTTTGGTGGTGATGATGATCACCCCATTGGCGCCCCGCGCTCCGTAGATGGCGGTTGCAGAGGCATCCTTTAATACATCTATCGTTTCAATATCCTGTGGATTGATAAAGTTCAGGGGATCGCCGCCACCGGTGCTTGAATTATCCAAAGGCAGTCCGTCTACCACGAACAGGGGCGTACTTCCGGTTCTCACACCACCGGGACCCCGTACCGTGATACTGAGCACGGCACCCGGCTCACCACTGGCAGACGTTACGTTAACGCCGGACACTTTACCCTGCAGTAACTGCTGGGGCGCATTCACGATGCCTTTATTAAATGATTCGCTTCTTAATGATTTTACGGAACCGGTAACATCTCTTTTACGCTGGGTACCATAACCCACTACCACTACCTGGTTTAATTCTGTGGCACCCGGCGCGAGTGAAACAGTAAGACTTGTACGGCTGCCAATCATGAGTTCCTGTGTGTCATAGCCCACATAACTAATAACCAGTATGCTGTTATTGGAGGTAACCACAATGGAAAAAGCTCCCTGAGCATCAGAAACTGTGTTTCGTGTACTTCCTTTTACAGTGATGGTGGCACCTGCTAAACCTTTACCGTCACGCGCGTCCGTGATGGTGCCGGTAACAGTCCGGTCAGCGGATTGGGCAAGGACCCTTCCGCCGGAAATAAAACAAATACAGGTCAGCATCGCCATGAAAAATAATTTTAGCGGATGCTGTAAAAAATGGGTCTTACTCATTTGAAGTGTTTTGTTTTGGTTACAAAAAACAGAAAAATCTGAACCCACCGGTCCCGGCATGGGTTATGAAAAACGTTCGCATGAAAAAAATGAATTCACCGGCAAAGTTTATTTTTTCAATTTTCTTTCCGTGTTTACGGTGTGCAAACATAGTTCTTCCCTGGCCGGTTGTTATCTCTATTGTATTACTTTAGTATTAATACATTGCCTGTATAACCGAGAATCAGAATTTCAAAGATGCAGGCAGGTATTTTGCCACAAGGTCCTCATAATAGGGCCGTAGTTTTTTCCAGTCTGGCGGTTCCGGGTTTTTGGAATAGAGGTCATATGGGTTAAACAATTTTACCCATTTCAGCATCTCCCTGTCGTGATCATCCAGCAGGTATTCATACTGTCCCTCACGGTGCCATGCATAAAAGGAGTGGTACCTTAACATGTAAAGGCCGCCATCGGGCAGTTGATCCTTGAGCATCTGGTAAACGTATTCATCATGCCCCCATGACATATCCACATTGCGTAATCCGCATCCTTTTTTGTATACACCATACTGGGTTTGGTATTGCGGATGGGAATAATCGGGATTGTTTTTAAAGAATTCCGGGTAAACAATTTTATCTGAATAGGCGCAGCCTACCGGGAAAGTATCACCCACTACGGCCCATTGCGGTTCACCAAAAAGGCAAAGTACTTTCCCCATATCGTGCATCAGACCCACCAGTACCATCCAGTCGGGGTGGCCATCGCGGCGGATGGCTTCGGAGGTTTGTAACAGGTGCTGGAACTGGTCCAGGTCGGTATCCGGATCAGAATCATCCACAAGCTGGTTCAAAAACTGGAACGCATCCCATACGGGCATTTCCTTTTTATTGAACTGCAGGTATTCTTTTCGTTTTTCCTGTACAAAATCATAGGTCTGGTAAGTATGGTTTAAACGGTAAAATTCCTTTACCGTGTCTCTTACAGGTTCTTCGTAGTTGCGGTATTCCCCGGTGTTTTTGGAAGTTGCGATTGCGTCAGGATCTGGGTAGCGTTGAAGGACATCATCTTCCCACTCGTCAAGACTGGATAGCGGGTTTACTTCTTTAGCTGAGAAGCCGGGTTGGTCTGTACGCATGGCAGGCTGTTTTAAAAGGTTGCGCAGTGGAAGCTGCATCCTAAATTGCGGCTTTTTTGACATACTGTTTGTATAATGAGTTAGCTTTATTTACGAAACCGTTTTCGCATAGAAAGTATTTTTTTGCGTTACGGCGCGCAATACGGAAATGAAAAATATCAATATAAGAGAGCTTGCACGTGAACTGCAATTATCGGTATCTACCGTATCAAAGGCCCTGCGCGACAGTCATGAAATTAGTGAGCAAACAAAGCAAAGGGTGCGTAACACAGCGGAAAAATTAAATTATGTCCCTAATCCGTATGCCAGCAGCCTTCGCGGAAGAAAAAGCATGAATATCGGAGTGGTTATACCGGAAGTGGCCGATAGTTTTTTTTCACTCGCCATCAATGGTATTGAATCAGTAGCTAAAGAGAAAGGTTACCATGTACTGATATGCCTTACGCATGAAAGTTTTGCAAATGAAAAGACCATTTTGCAGGAGTTCCAGGGCGGTAGGGTTGACGGTGTATTGTTATCTGTAACACGTGAAACTACAGGAAGTGAACATGTTGTCGACCTTGTGAAGAGCGGTGTTCCGCTTGTTTTTTTTGACAGGGTTTGTGAAGACGTGGAGACCGCTCAGGTAATAACAGACGATTATGAAAGTGGTTATAAAGCTACGCAGCACCTTGCTGAGTGCGGGTGTAGGAAAATAGCCTTCCTGGGTATATCAAAAAGTTTATCTATCAACAATAAACGATTGCAGGGCTATCTCCAGGCGTTGTCTGATCATAAAATGAAACCGTACAAAAACCATATCCGGCATTGTACCAATGATGCCCTGCAGAATTACCCGCTGGTAAAAGCATTGCTGGAGCAATCCAACCGGCCCGATGGAATTGTGGCCTCAGTAGAAAAATTGACAACCCCGGTTTATATGGCCTGTGCCGCGCTGAAACTGAAAATTCCGCGTGATGTAAAACTGGTTTGTTTTTCAAACCTGGATACTGCGTCTATCCTCAATCCCTCACTAACCACTATCACACAACCTGCTTTTGAAATAGGCAGGGTGGCCGCCTCCATACTTTTTAAATCGCTTGGGAAAACAAATGTTACACTAACAAAGGAAAGCGTTGTGCTACCGTCGGCGCTGGTGGTTCGGAGATCTACGGGGTAGGGAAGATAAGAATGTGAAAAGTGAAAAGTGAAAAGTGAAAAGTCAAAAGTGAAAAGTGAAAAGTGAAAAGTCAAAAGTGAAAAGTCAAAAATATCCTGGCCTCGCTTTTCACTTCTCACTTCTCACTTTTGATTCTTATCTCCTCAAAAACGCCTGTTGTTTTATTTTTTCGCACATTGTCCCAGTTGAACCAGCGGCCATTCATGGCAACGTATACACCCGGGGGTAGTGTTTGAACAAACGCCAATGCGCCTCCTAAGTTAAACAGGCCATCAGAGCTGCCGAATTTGATAGGGATCATGGCTCCTGTAAGCACAATGGTTTTGCCGGATACTTTTTCCGCCAGGAGTTTGGCGGTAACGGACATAGTATCTGTGCCGTGCGTAATGACGATGCGGTTCTCTTCGCATTGGTTGCATTGATGCGCGATCAATTCCCGGTCTTCAGGTGTCATTTCCAGGCTGTCGATCATCATCAATGTTCGGATCTGGATGTCAAGGCTGCATCGGCCCTTATCCAGCAGCTCCTGCATATGCGTGTCTTTAAAGTACAATTCGCCATTCAGTTCATTGTATTCTTTGTCAAATGTGCCCCCTGTAATAAAAATCCGGATCATTTGCCTGCGAGGTTTTGGCAAAGTTAGCTGAAACCTGCACACTGCGCCAGGTATCGTAAAATCTTTAACTGCCCGGGGCTTCTGTGGTAATAATGCCACATTGCCCCCGATAAAAGTCTGGCATGTTATTTATACCACTATAAAAAAAACGCGCATGCAGCAACCCTACGAAATGCCCCTGCCTGAACCCGGTTTAGGTTACCCTCAACCCGGTGAAGCCACTTTATTATTTTCCATTGAGTTTGTTTACAACGGTCTTGCCTATCAGGCAGAGGTACTCCAGCGTGATACTACCGTAATGGAATACCTGGTAGTGGGTATCGAACCCGAAGCGGAATATGTGCCTGATCCGTTCGTTGTTGCGTCAAATTTGCGCCGCGATCTGTTCGATTTTCCGGTGAATGAGACTTATTATCCGTCCGCATTCGGAAAATCCATCGTAGCGGCTATCGAAAATGCCTGTGCAGAACGGGGTATCCCGGTTTTTCATGCGGTGCAGAAAGGCATCGAGGCATTGTAGGAAAGATCATGAACCTTGTTGATCTCATATTGGTCATTGTTGGCCTTTTCTCACTCTGGCTGGCATGGGAAAAGGGCTTTATTGATGCTACCGCTGACCTTGTTATTTGGATCGGCAGCCTGCTGATTGCTTTTTTGGGTTATCCCCACATCGCAAAGTTCGCCGCCAGAATCCTTCCGCCCTCAGCCTGGATATTTCCGGTTTCGTTTCTGTTCAGCCTGTTGCTGGGAGGTTTCCTTCTTTCACTGGCTCTCCGCTCCATGCTGCGGCCGGTTTCGCAAAATGCACGACGTAGCCGGATGAATCGTGCGCTCGGTATCATTCCAGGGTTTGTAAACGCTTATATAACCGCCAGCATTGTCGCATTGTTGTTACTTACGCTACCTTTTGGTGAGGGATTATCGGCACAGGCTGAAAAAAGTGTGATTGCCGCCAAACTCACCCCACCGGCCGAGTGGTTGCAGGAAAAACTTTCTCCCGTATTTGATGATGCCGTCAATCGCTCCATGACAAAACTTACTGTGGAGCCGGGGTCTGAAAAGACTGTACAACTTCCGTTTCAAACCGATCGTACCAAAGAAAGACCCGACCTGGAAGCAGCCATGTTGTCTATGGTAAACAAAGAGCGAACGGAGAGGGGCCTTAAGCTCCTTGTGGCCGATACGGCTATGCGGCAGGTGGCACTTGCGCATGCCAGGGACATGTTTGCCAGAGGCTACTTCTCACATTATACACCTGAAAAAAACGATCCCTTCGACCGGATGAGGAAGGCGCGTATCCGTTATACCAGGGCCGGCGAAAATCTTGCACTGGCCCGCACCCTGTCCATTGCACATAAGGGTTTGATGAATTCTCCGGGACACCGGGCAAATATCCTCAATCCTTCCTATGGACGTCTGGGTATTGGTATTGCCGATGGCGGCAAGCACGGCCTGATGATAGCCCAGGAATTCAGAAACTGACGTTTTTAAGATATTGCTTACATTAGTCGCGTCTCATTTAAATTATTATTTAATAAACATGTACGATATCTGCTGTATTGGGCATATTACGTCCGATAAAATTGTTACTCCCGGCAAAGTGGTGCATATGTCCGGCGGCACTGCATTTTATTTTTCCAACGCCCTGCAACACCTGCCTTTGCGTTACCTGCTGGTTACCGCGGTTGCACCCCGCGAAAAAGTATATGTTACCACATTGCAGCAGCAAAATATTGAAGTGTTATTGCTCCCCACCACGCATACCGTTTGTTTTGAGAATATTTATCCTGCAAACCAGGATCATCGCATCCAGAAAGTATCGCAGAAAGCAGATCCTTTTGATGTAGACCAATTGGATTCCGTGAATGCAGGCGTATTCCATCTTGGCCCGCTGTTGGCGGATGATATGTCTGTTGACCTGATCAAGCATCTGGCACTCCGCGGTAAAGTATCCCTGGACGTACAGGGATTTCTTCGCGAAGTAGCAGGTGATGACGTTAGAGCCATTGACTGGGCAGAAAAAAAGCAGGCGCTGGCACATATACATTTTCTCAAAGCCAATGAAGCGGAAATGGAAATGCTTACCGGCTTCACTGATGTGCACAAGGCGGCGGAAGTACTCGCCGAATGGGGTGTGAAAGAGGTGATCATAACTTTGGGAAGCAAAGGCTCCGTAATTTATTCTGGCCGAAAATTTTACACCATTCCTGCTTATCCACCCGTTAGAGTGGTTGACGCCACCGGTTGTGGCGATACCTATATGGCAGGATACCTGTACCAGCGCAACAAAGGTGCGGGTTACCAGCAGGCCGGAGAATTTGCGGCGGCCATGGCTACCATAAAAATTCAAACATCAGGACCCTTTACCGGCAATGAAAGCGATGTGTTGCATTTGCTGTCTGGGTTTGCCCAAATCGTAACGTAAATGAGCGCCACCACGGGTTTTCATATAAAAATTGCAAAGGTATCCGTAGTGCTGATGCTGGTGCTTATCCCGATATTAAGCCTCAGGTCACAGGAGGTAAAGACTTTTTCCAATCCCCTTCTTCCCGCAGGCGCGGATCCATGGTGTGTGTATAAGAATGGTTTTTATTATTACACCCACACCACCGGCAATAATATCACGCTTTGGAAAACCAAATCAATTGCCGGTTTACCCACAGCCATAAAAAAAGTTGTGTTTACCCCACCCAAAACCGGTCCTTACTCCAAAGAAATATGGGCGCCCGAAATCCATTTCCTGCGGGATAAATGGTATATCTATTTCGCAGCGGATAGCGGCCGAAATGATGACCACCGTTTATGGGTAATTGAGAATGATTCTGCTGACCCTTTGCTGGGCCAGTGGATATTGAAAGGAAAACTAACTACACCCGGTGATAAATGGTCAATTGACGGTTCTTTGTTTGAACATAAAAAACAACTCTATTTTATCTGGTCAGGTTGGGAGGGCGATAAGAATGGTCAGCAGAATATTTATATAGCCAAAATGCAGAATCCCTGGACAATACGAGGAACACGGGTAAGATTGTCTGCACCTGATTTACCGTGGGAAATGCATGGTGACCTTACTGATGCCAATAATCCACCGCATGTGAATGTGAATGAGGGACCGGAAGTGTTGTCGCATGGCAACAAACTTTTCCTGATTTATTCTGCGAGTGGCTGCTGGACGGATTATTATGCCCTGGGTATGCTCACCGCATCTGCAGCAAACGATCCCATGGATCCTTTGTCATGGAAGAAATCGCCGGTTCCTGTTTTCCGGCAATCAAAGGAAAATGGCGTGTATGCGCCCGGACACAATTCCTTTTTTACTTCTCCTGACGGGAAGGAAAGCTGGATACTCTATCATGCCAATGATATGCCGGGACAGGGCTGCGGACGTTTCCGCTCACCAAGGGCCCAGCGGTTTACCTGGAACCCGGATGGCTCACCTATTTTTGGAACGCCTGTTAAAGCAGGAAAGATGCTGGCTGTTCCTTCTGAAAAAAAACGCTGATCACAAAGCCACTATCCATTTTCTGAAATCAACCGCGCTTTCCTGGCTTACAATGATCTCCTCGGAAACGGGAACATTGAGCTCTACCAAAATTTTTATTTTATCGTAGGGCTTGTAAGATTTAATGTAATTGATGTTAACGATGTATTTCCGGTTGGCACGGTAAAATTTATGGGTGTCGAGTTCCTCTTCCAGTTCTTTCAGGTTCTTATCAACCAGGTATTTTTTACCTTCCCGTGTAATCAGGAAAGTGATCTTTTGTTCCGTAAAAAAATAAGCCACATCATCCAGCAGTATACTCTGGAATTCGATTCCTTTTTTAACAACGATCCGGGTTTTTTTTGATCCATCCTTATTTGTGAAATAACTAAGCAGATGGTCATAGTTATTAAGGAAATGACTTTGCAGGGTTTTGTATTTTTCAATTGCCTTGGATAATTCCTGTTCATTGATAGGCTTTAACAGGTATTCGATTCCTGTTTGCTCAAAGGCCTTGACCATGTAGTTATCAAACGCTGTGATGAAAATGATAGGAACCGAAACCTTTACTTTTTCAAATATGCTGAATGATATCCCATCCTTCAATTGAATATCCATAAATATCAGGTCGGGGGCGGGGTTGGCAGATAACCAGTTTACAGAATCTTCCACCGTTTCCAGGGTAGCCAGGATGGAAACGGGTTCCTTCGTTAGCTGTATATGGTGCAGCAGGTTTTCCAGTGCTGTTTTTTCGTCCTCAATGATAATGGCTTTGATCATGACGTGTCAGGATTTTAGGATAGGTAATAACACAGTAAATAGTTCAGGGTGTTGCACAATGGTAATATTCCGGTTTACGATCAGGCTATAACGCTCATCCAGGTTGGCCAGCCCGATCTTTGATGATTGGATGTCAAATTTTTTCAGGTTTTTCCGGTTCACTACACGGATCTCATCCTCGGCAATAGTAATTTCAATATGGAGAGGTGTTTTTTCAGAGAAATGGTTGTGCTTAATGGCATTTTCAATGAGTGCCTGCAGTGAAAGCGGGGGTATCAGGTAGTGCTCTGTAACGATATCGTCCATCTTTATTACCATACTTAAGCCTGTCTGGTACCTGATCTTTAACAGGTAAAAATAATTACTGGCAAATTCCACTTCTTCTTTCAGGGCTACTACATCTTTTTCCTTATTCAGCAGTATATAACGGTACACTTTGGCAAGCGTATCATTGAAAAGTTTTGCTTTGGGCTGATCTGTTGTAATAAGGTAGGAGAGGGTGTTAAGCGAGTTAAAAATAAAATGCGGATCAATCTGGCTTTTCAACGCATCCAGTTGTGCCTGCACTTTCAGTTTTTCACTCCGCTCCATCTGTACCACATCCGATTCCCGTTCTTTATTAAGGTAAACGATCTCGTAAATACTGCTGATGAATACACTAAAGGCTGTCATAATCACCTGTGCGTATAAAAGTTGCGTAGCTGTGAAACGGTCATCCTGCACATAGGCGTTCCACGCACGGATACCCAGCATAGATATCAGCCAGCTTATCCCGATGGTTAGCGCAAACCTCGCGGGCAAACGATAATAGATTTTCTTTATCGTGTACAATTTCTTTCTGACAAGAAAGTGTGCGAAGGAATTGCCGTTCCACAGGCAGAAGGAAATGGCGGAAAAATATAGATAATTGATGAGCTGTTCCTGTCGTCCGCTGTTCATTAAAGCAGAGAAGCCCGCCAGATGAAATACCAGCATACCTATAACAGGTATACCCACCCACTTGAATATTCTGTCATTTATTTTATGGGCTCTATCCATCATGGCACGCAGCTGGTCAGTTTTAGGAAACAGTAACGAGTGGAAAGTTCGAATGTGATCATCAATGTTTTTTACCGTTCACATAATTTCACAGTTATTTTTATATTGTTCATGATTGCCGTCTGGTGTGAATTGCCAGGCCCAGTTGTTAATGGCTGCAATCCATTAAAAAATACCAATCAATTTTTTCGATACTTAAGCACCAATTTTTCACGCTTCGGTTATTTTCTGCATGCTCTTCTGTTAAACACCTGCATTTTTATTGTCTGCTCTCTTTTTAAGCTGATGTAAGTCAGCTTCATTATTCAAATCTCAAATTAACAACACGACACTATGAGACGACTTTCAATGCTTGTACTGTGTACTTTACTGGCACTTGTCCAGCTAATGGCACAAAGCCGAACCATCAGGGGTAAAGTAACTGATGAGAAAGGCGCCCCCGTTGCCAACGCTTCGGTGGTAGTTAAAGGAACCTCAACAGGAACCAATACTGACAATGACGGAAATTTTTCCATTTCTGTTGCACCTGCTGCAAAAACTTTGGTGGTTTCTTCATTAAATTTTACCCAGCAGGAGATCGCAATCGGAGACAATGCAACTGTTACAGTGGCGCTCAGGCCTTCTGTATCCGGTCTTGACGATGTAGTTGTGATTGCTTATGGTACCCAGAGCAGGGTAAGAACAACCGGCGCATCCACGCGTATCTCTGGCGAGCAGTTTGTTAATATGCCACTTACGTCGATAGATGCGATGCTGCAGGGTAAAGCCGCGGGTCTGCAATCTGTGGCCGCTTCAGGTCAGCCGGGTGCGCTCACACAGGTGCGTATACGCGGTATCGGATCCATTTCCGCCAGCTCCGCCCCACTGTTCATTATAGATGGTATTCCCGTTGTTACGGGTGATGGATCACAGATCCTTTCCACCAGCAACCTGCTTGCAGGATTGAACCCTGATGATATTGAAGACCTTACTGTATTAAAAGATGCTGCCGCCACATCCATTTATGGATCGCGCGCTGCAAACGGAGTGGTACTGATCACAACCAAAAGCGGCAAGGCAGGCAAAACAAAATTCAATGTTACCTCAGAAGTGGGCACCAATGATGTAGCCTATTACCCTGATGTGGCAAGGCCCTTAAATAAGGAGCAGTTCCGTGCACTGACAATAGAGGGATTAAGAAACGTGGGTGGCACACAGGCCGATATAGATGCAACACTGGCCAATTTCGGATATAATTCGACAGCCAATTACAACTGGCTTGATCTGGTGCAGCGCAAAGGTATTCAGCAGCAGGCGAATGTGTCTGTGTCAGGTGGTACTGCAACCAGTACTTACTTTTTATCCGGCGGATATTTTAAGCAACAGTCGCCAGTGATCGGTTCTGATTTCCGCCGCTACTCGGCCACACTGAAAGGAACGCTTAAAGCATCTGATAAACTCAGCTTTGGTGCAGGGGCCAATATCAGCTCGTTTAAACAGACAGGCGAATCCGAAGGAAGCAGCTTCCGTAATCCCATCATCGCTGCACTTGCATTACGGCCAACGCAGGAAGCTTTCCGGGCAGATGGAAGCTATGAGTTCAGTCGTACCATTTTTGAACAGATCTATAACCCGCTAGCTATTAACCAGTATGATGACAAGACCAACAATACCAGCAAGATTTTGGGTAACGTGGATATGACTTATAAAATTATTCCTTCGCTGATATTTAAAAGCCGGTATGGCGTTGATTATTCAACCATTGAAGAAACACAGTACCAGAATCCATTCTTTGGAGATGCAAGGCCTCCCACCAACGGTAGTTTTTTTGCGGCATACAGGAGAATATTCAACTATGTATTCTCAACCACGGTGGAGTATAACCGGAGATTCCTGGATAACAAACTCGATATGAATCTCCTCATCGGGCATGAGAACCAAAAAACGCTAAATACAAATATTTTTTCAGGTGGTACGGGTGTGCCCCTTACTTCATCGGTTACTTATCCCAATGTTTCCACACCCACTGCCAGCACACCTATTGCCCAGACAGATAACAGCATCGAATCTTACCTTTCAAGAGCATTGTTCACGTTTGACAACCGCTTTAACCTTAGCCTTAGTTTACGAACTGACGGGTCATCACGATTTGCCGCAGGCAGGAGATGGGGAAGTTTCTGGTCGGTAGGTGGATCATGGAACATTGACCGCGAGAAGTTCTTTGGAAACATCAAGGCATTCTCATACCTGAAGCTGCGCGGCTCTTACGGTACTTCCGGTAACAACACGTTCGGAGATTATGCCGCACGTCCTACCTATACCTTTGGTAATACTACGCTTGCAGCCAATGGACTTGCAGCTTCAGGTACTTACAATGGACAGCCGGCCAGCGCGCCTGCCAACGTAGGTAACACAACGCTTACCTGGGAGAAGAATCAATCATTTGACCTGGGAATTGAAGGAGGGTTGATGGATAGCCGGATAACTTTTGATATAGGTTATTACCGCCGCAAAACATACGACCTGCTGCTTAATGACCCGCTTTCTCCTACCAGTGGTTTCCAGACCTTCGGTAACAATATCGGGTCAATGGAAAATAAAGGGATAGAGGTGACGGCCAATTTTGTACCGGTTCAAACCAAAGACTTCAGGTGGGATATCGGTTTCAATGCGGCATGGAACCGCAATAAAGTGTTGACACTTGCGGCTTCGGGTTCGGATATACTTCGCGCGGGAAGTCAGATCAGCAGGCTGGGACAGGATTTCCAGTCATACTATACAAGATTATGGGCTGGCGCTGACCCTGCCAACGGAAATCCTTTATGGTATGTAGATGATAGCAAAGGGGCTACGGTATCTGATATCTCTAAAGCCAACCGCGTAATCATCGGTACTGCATCACCCAAAGGATTTGGTGGTGCCAATACCTCACTGAAGTACCGGAATTTCAGTTTAAGCGCCAATTTTTATTTCCAGTATGGCAATCTGCTGAACGACCAGTGGGGCTTTCTTTACACCAGCGACGGTGCTTTGCCTAACCTGAACAAAAACCAGAAGGAATTAAGGAGATGGCAGAAAGCGGGCGATATCACCGATATACCCAGGTATGATTATGGTAATGCAAACAATTCAAATGGCGTTTCAACGAGGTATTTCTATAAGGGAGACTTTATCCGTTTGCGCAGTCTTATGGTTGCCTACGAGATGCCTTCCAACCTGCTGAAAAGATGGAACATGTCTGGATTTAGTTTCTATGTGCGCGGTAACAATATCTGGACCAAGACATATGATCCGCAACTTACGGTTGATCCCGAACAGCCCATCAATGGCGCGGCAAACAACCAGTTCTTTATTCCCAAATCCTACACGGTGGGTGTAAACATTTCTTTCTAAACTAAAAATAATTGACAAATGAAACGATTCATTCATATACTATCTTTTGCAATGCTGGTGCTTGTGGCAACAGGTTGTAAGAAAAGTTACCTGGAGCTGAAGCCCTATGACCAGGTGGCGCTTGATATTGCGATCATTACCGATGGAGATATGCAGGCGGCTACCAATGGTATTTATTCAGCCATCCGGAACAATACATTATACGGGAGGGACGTACAGTTGCGCGGTGATATACTGGGCGACAATGCCTATATATCTACCACGAACTCTAACCGTTTCACTGAGTATTCAGCCGTAACCTATACACCCGTTTCCGCCAGCGTGGGTGGCAACTGGAATGCGAGCTATTCTGCGATCCTGAGGGCAAATAATGTGATCAACAGTTCCATTGCTGCCAATACCGCAACCAACCAGTACCGTGGTGAAGCACTGACACTTAGGGCGCTATTGTATTTTGACCTGGTTAAGCAGTATGCCAAAACCTATACTGCAGCAACTGCCGCTACTGATCTGGGTGTGCCACTGGTGTTAGCCTACGATCCCAAGTTTAAGCCTACCCGGAATACTGTACAGGAAGTGTATGCGCAGATAGAGAAGGACCTTGCAGCCGCAATACCCCTGTTAACAGACAGAACGCCCTATTCAGCAGGTTACATCAATAAGAATGCAGCTAAAGCCATTCTGGCAAGAATGTACCAGTTTAAAGGCGACTGGACCAAAGCATTGGCCACAGCGCAGGAGATTATCACCACAGGCGGCTACAGCCTTACAACAACCGCCAATCATGCAGCTTACTGGGCGTTGGGTACTTTACGCACAGATAAACTGGAAACACTTTTCGAACTGGGGTTTGATCCTACAGGTAATGCCGGTCTGGAATCATTACCCTATTTTTTCCTCCAGGCAGGTTACGGCGATGCCTTGGCTGCAGATGCATTCTTTAATACCCTGGCCACTACGGATGTAAGAAGGTCGCTGATGACGGATGCAACAAGGGCAAGCAAGAGTGTAAAAGTGATCAATAAGTATCTCAACAATATCAATTACACCATTAAAGTTGTGCGTTTGTCAGAAGTATATCTGATTGCCGCAGAAGCTGCTTACCATACCAATAATCCAACATTGGCGCTCAGCTACCTGAACCAGGTAGCAACCAGAAGAGATGCTGCTTTTGCGGGATATACTTCCACAGGTGCACCCTTACTGGAAGATATTCTTACCGAACGCAGAAAGGAGCTTGCCTTTGAGGGACACAGGTACTGGGATCTGCAGCGCTACAACAGGGATGTGGTGCGCATAAACATCAACAACAATTATGCAGGCAATGTGCCGCTTACATTTGCAAAAGATAATTTCAGGAGGATCTTACCGATCCCCCAGGGAGAAACCGATGCCAACCCGGCCATCAAGGCGCAGCAGAACCCGGGATATTAATAGAATCAGTTTTATTTGAATGAAAGATCCTCCCTAAATGAGGATCTTTCATTTTTTAATATTGAACAAGGAAGATTAGGAAGGAATATCGAACAAGGAATAATGAATATTGAACATGAACGTATTACTCTGTGCAACTCCGTGGATTCTGTGGCTTTGTGGTAAAGCCTTCGGTTAGAAGAACATGGTGCGAGGGCTTTACCCCAAAGCCACAGCATATACAGGTTACCACAGAGGGACATTGGATTCGGTATTCGATGTCCCATGTTCAATATTCTTTAAAGGATTAGGTAGAATAGACTCAATTACATCTGCCATACCCGCTACCGATTTTTTGTATACCCGCTCAGAACCATTATTGGCTGCCCAAAATGTCTTAATGCCTCCGTGTAGCTCTGTGGTGCAGCCTTCGCTCTACTATTGGTGCGAAGGCTGCATCACAGAGCCGCGGAGCGCACGGAGTTACGCAGAGTGATCTAAATGCTAATCTGGGTGCGACTTTGCGTGCATTCTACCTAATCTTATATTCTTTATTCAATTCACCGCTTTGCTCAAGTCAATCTCCAGCTGGATATTGAACGTATTTTCTTCTATAATTATGTTGAGCTTATAACTACCCGGGTACAACAGGTCAAGTCTTTTCCGCATCTGCTGCAGGTTTACGGTTTCATAGTTTAGTAGGTTGGATGTTTCCACAGGTTTGCTGTTCTTTAACTGCAGTGATACTTTAGAACCTTCGATGCTGATGGTAATTCCCGACCAATGTTTATCGTTGATCTTATCGCTAACCTGCCTGAAATTATTTTCCACGAAAGGGAAAAGCAGGTAAGGAACAATGCGGAGATTATCCGGTTCGCCTGTTTGTTCCAGGTCGATGGAAAGGTTGCCGGAATTGGTTAGTCTTTCCAGTTGGATAAAATCCCTGATGCTGTCCAGTTCATGTGATAACAGCACCGTAGGTTGGTTACATTCATCAATGAGATAGGTCATAATATTTTGTAACCTCTCTATCATTTCCGGTACTTTATTGGCCGCAGAAAAAGAGAAAGCATATATTTTTTTAAGCGTGACCGGCAAAAAACTAGGCTGTATATAGGTATCTATGAATTTCAACTCTTTGCTGATCTTCTCCGACTTGGCCATATACAGTTCTTTTTTCTTAATGTTCCACATCTTATAGAACTTGATCGACACACCTATACCAGTCATCATCAATATCCCGTGCAGCCCGCGCAGAAGGTCAGTTACAGCCACATATTTGAATTCGGGGAGCCCATACCAAATCCGGATGGGGTTGATCAGCCAGGTATAGAAGTAGCTGGACAATGCAACATCCAGCAAAAGGAACAGGAACAGGAAAACAAAAAAAAGGGTATATTTTTCTGTGATGAGGAATTTGGGAAGCAGGAAGTAAAGGACTGCGTAGCAGAAAAGAATATCAACTGACAGAGCGATCAACATTTCAATTACTGAGTATTCAAGAAAGGCATTAAAACCAATATAGCTTGACCCCGGTCGCATGGCAGCTATATAGGTAAGATAGCCGATCCACACAAACCAGTACATGAAATGCCTTAGTAGCCGGTACCTGGGATTATTAGAATAAATAAAGGAATGAACGGTCATAGACTCATTTTTCTCATGCGTGAAAGCCGCTTGCTGCTCAAATTAAATATATCGACGGACTTTCTATAAATTTTGTTGCAGGCCGAAATAACGGGTTAAGGCTGTAATGGCTATGGTGAGTCCATGCTGCAGCCCGGATAATGGATCATTATGTAGGGCCAGTGGATCATCAAGACCCTGGTCAGATATCGTAATAAAAAAAGCGGGCAAGAATACCCGCTCGGTATGTTGTTGTTTCCCTAAACTAAAAACTGAATAACAACATGAGAAAATTGTACCGTAAAAGTTCAATTTCTCCTGCACAGTAAAAAATATTTGACACCGAAGACTGAATTTATCGGTATGAAATACCGGTTTTATTCACCGAAAATCAATGACAAATCAAACTCACGGATATTATTTGATAATTAACACAGTTCATTCAACCGGTAACGGTTCCTCAGCTTCGCCAAAAACATAGTGGTTAAACCATTGCCAGTTATGCCAGATGGCAGCCAAACGTTCTTTGGGTTTTGTGATGCCGTGTCCAAATCCTTTGTAAACAATCAGTCTTGAAGGAACCTTTCGGTCCTGTAATCCGCGGTAGAGTTCATAGGCATTTGAGATGGGCACGCGTTTGTCAAACTCACCATGTTGTATCAAGGTGGGCGTACGTGCTTTATTGATATTTGTCATGGGAGAAGTATTTTTGTAGATGTCCATGTCGTCCCAGGGCGTTGCTTTCAGGTATTGGCGGGTAAAGGGTGTGATATCGGTACTTACATAATAGGTAATCCAGTTAGATATGCCGGCACCTACCGATATCGCTTTGAACATTGTAGTATTGGTGGTAAGGAAAGCTGAAATATATCCTCCCTGGCTCCACCCCATGCAGCCCATGCGGGTCGTGTCGATGTAGCCTTTTTTTACCAGTGATTCTACCCCGCTAACCACATCCCACATATCACCAATTCCCAGATTTCGAACATTGAGAGATCTGAATTTCTCACCATATCCTGCACTACCCCGGTAATTTACCCTAAGTACCAGGGCGCCTTTTTCTACCCATTGCATAATGGGATATACTCCTCCCGGAGTAGGCTCGGGCCGGTCAATACCTGTTGGTCCGCCATGTATCATCAGTAAAAGCGGATATTTCTTTGATGGATCAAAATTGCGCGGCTTCAGTAATACCCCCTCAATGAGTGCACCATCTTTACTCTTCCATTCTACAATTTCATTAACAGGCGTATTCCATCCAATGATCTGGTCATTTGCATTTGATATTTTTTTCCAGGTACCCTCCATGGTTCCATAATATACTTCCGCCAGGTTATTGAAGTTTCTGCCTGAAACGGCTATATGCTCACTTTTATCTGCAAAGCTGATCGTTGCGGTATTATCGAGTGCAATATTTAGTTGTGAGGATATGCCGGTTTTTGGATCCATGCGGTACACGGCTGTCTTCATTTTCTGGGAAGCACCAAAATAAATCCCTTTTTCATTCCATTTGTAGATGCTTTTATTCTCATCAATATCCATTCCTATCTCTTTACTCTTGCCACTTGCCATGTCATAGATAAATAGTCGGCTATTCCTGAAGAAGTTACTGACCGAATCCGCCAAACCACTGCGGTAAATAAAAGCCGATCCGTCAGGGCTCCATTCAACAAATGCATCGTTAGCAGGATTCGCAATCAGTGTTGATGTTTTTTTTGTACTCAGATCAATCATGGCAATATCACTGTAGAGTGAAACATTGATTAATGGATTGGGCTGCCTGTTATAAATTAACGATTTGCCATCCGGGTGCCAATAGAATCCTGTTACCGTAAAATTTCCCTCTGTCAGTTTTCTGGCTACGGGTATTTTGAAACACGCAAGTAGTTTTGTGTCTGCTTCTTTCCCTGTATAACAGGGGTACATACCTGCCAGAATAACGGAGTCATAATTGAAATTGAGTAACCATAGATGACTTAACTTATATTCTTCTCCTTCAATCGCAAAAGCACCGTATCTGTCTTTAAATGCTTTGTCTTTTTTGCTGTCGGGCTCTGCTTTCGTATAGGCAATTTGTTTTCCGTTGGGGCTCCAGTTGTACCCGCCTATTCCGTCTTCGTCCCTGGTAATCTGCAGGGCTTCACCACCATCAACGGGTATCAGATACAACTGTGTCTTTTCACCGCGATCGGAAAGGAAACTGAGGTATTTACTATCCGGTGTAAATGCCGGGGAAGAACTGCTTCCTTTCCCTGTTCTGGTTAACTGAACGGGTTCTCCTCCTTCTTTGGACAACCAGATTTCACTATCATAACTATTATTGGCCCAGTCTGTAGAACTAACAGTGTAGGCGATGTATTTGCCATTAGGCGAAATAACCGGTGAGCCAACCTGCTTGAGACTTAGCCATTTCTCAAAAGCGATGGATGCATTTTTTTGGGCAGAAAGGGGAAGGGCAATCAATACGGTTATGACAAGAAAAAGATATTTCATACAGCCAGTTTTGAAAATAAATATACAAACTGTGGATGGTTTCCCTTGTGTCTCTGTCGATGCATTTTCCCTATTCCTTCAGGGGTATATCGGATATTATGGATAAATTAGCTCCAAATCATTGACCAACATGAAAAAAATCTTCGTCTGCATAGTCATTTCGCTTTTTATGGTAAGCCCGTCTGCATACACCCAGGAAAAACCGGAATGGAACGATGTTTTCGCGCGGATCAACAGGGAAGTACTTGCAAATTCTAAAGCCTATCTTTCCCTGAAGCATGCCACTGAAACGATAGGTCATCGCTTAACCGGTTCTGAAAATGGCAAGAAGGCGGAGGATTTTGCCTACAACCTGCTAAAATCCTACGGGTTTAAAGATGTTCGTTACCAGCCTTTTGAAGTAGAGAGCTGGAGCCGGGGTAAACTGACAGTAACCGTTGGTTCTGATAAGGCTGGCCAGCTACCGGTAAAGGCAGTTACACTCGCACATTCACCTGTATACGCTGATGTGAACCTCGAAGTGGTGGATATGGGCAACGGGCTGGAAGAGGATTACCTCGCCAGCCCAGGTAAAGTAAAAGACAAAATAGCGTTGGTGTATCTGGGTGTATTGCCGGGCTCAAAGGAGGGAACGCGCTCGCTTCATCGTTCAGAGAAAACAGCTATTGCCACCAGGCATGGCGCAAAAGGCATCATCGTCATTAACACCCCCGCGGGCGGAATATTATTAACAGGAACTGCTTCGGTAACCGGCAAACTGATTCCCATTCCTGCTGTATGCGTGGGGAAGGAAGATGGGCTGCTACTCAAAGAAAAACTTACCAAAGGCAAACTGTACAGCCATATCGCTATGACTAATTTTTCCGGGCTGATCAAAGCGAGGAATGTGGTGGCCACTGTGAAAGGTAAATCGATACCAGGTGAAAAGATTGTTGTGGGTGGACATCTTGATAGCTGGGATCTTGCTCCAGGCGCCATAGACAATGGCATCGGATCATTTGCTGTTCTTGATATGGCGCGCACTTTCCAGGCTTTGAAACTGCAACCCGCACGTACGGTGGAATTTGTTATGTTCATGGGAGAAGAAGAAGGGTTGCTTGGTTCCAAAGCCTATGTAGCGTCTGCCATAAAGGATAAGAGCATTGACCAGCTACGCTATATGCTGAATTATGATATGACCAATGACCCCAAGGGGTATTCCACATCGATGGAGGACAGTCGCGAGTTGTTTCAATCCATTGGCAGTATTGCACACTCACTTGATACCTCTTTCCGCAACTCATTCCGCACCGGCGCCGGCCTGCACAGTGATCACCAGCCATTCATGTTGCAGGGCGTGCCCACCGGCGGAAGCTCAGGTGGGGGTTTACCCAATAATGCCGGCCCCTGTTACCACGCCGATTGTGATAATTTTAAACTCGTGGATGAAAAAGGTATGGTAAACAATGTACGTTTCAGCAGCATGCTTATTTACGGGATAGCCGATGCAAAAGAAATCAAAGCCAAACATTTTACAGATGCGGAGACCAGGGAGTTCCTGCTGAAAAATAATTTGAAAGAACC
>JANPIE010000175.1:0-24591 GCA_031424835.1 Chitinophagaceae bacterium | reverse complement strand
GCTACCGGACCGGCTCTACACTACGTTTGTCCTGTTATCCTCACCCCCGAGACAAGAGGGCATGTCTGCCAAAAATTTCATCACCCCACAGTATATAAGAACTCATTTGTCGTTGTTGACAGTACAATATTACAGTAAAATCAGGTCTGGTTGCAAATATTTCAATAAATATTTTGATAATATAGAAAACAATCAATAAATTTGGTTATTCATTGAATAATATTCAAAAAATAGTTGAATTATGTCTGGTAAATTGAATCTTGACAAACTGGATTTCCAGATCATCCAGGAGATGATGGAAGATGCCGAAATTTCTTATGCCGACCTTGGGAAAAAACTATTTGTCTCCGGCGGTACAATACATGTACGTATCAAAAAACTGGAAGAGCTAAAAGTAGTGAAAGGTAAGCGTTTATCGGTTGATCTCAAATCACTCGGCTATGACGTGATCGCTTTTATCGGTGTATACCTCGAGAAAAGTTCCCTCTATGATACCGTGGCCAAAGAACTGCGTAAGATTCCACAAATCGTTCGCCTCAATTATACAACAGGCAATTACAGCATGTTTGCTGAGATCGTTTGTAAAGATATACAGGAACTTCGTTTTGTATTGCATGATGAACTGCAGAAGATCAAAGGCATAGAACGCACCGAAACCTTTATCTCCCTGGAAGAAAGTTTTGACCGCAATGTAGTGGTGGCGCCCCTGTCTTAATAAATTGTATTTTCACTTTCTATGCAAAACACTTTTAACCTGGTTCAGGCTGGTGAATTGTTGCAGCAACGATGGAAAACCATTGTTGCGGGTACACTGCTTACCGGTGTTGTGGCAACTGTTACGGTTTTTATGTTGCCAGGTTATTTCAGGAGCGCCGCCACCATCGTTTCCGCTAATCCGGCATTGGCAGATAAAGCAAGGTTGTTTAATAATAACATACAGGGACTGTACTCGTATTTTGGATCGGGTGATGACCTGGACCGTATCACCGGTATTGCCGACATGGACACTACCTATAAAAAACTGGTAGACGAATTTGCACTGGTTAATTATTATAAACTAAGCGGGGATGACCATGCCCTGCTGCGAAGAAAAGCCGTTTTGCATTTGCGCGATGACCTCAGTTTTCAGCGAACAGAACAGGGGCAGTTAAAGATCATTGCCTGGACAAAAGAAAAAGCACTATCGGCAAATATCGTTAACCGGATGGTGGCCATCATCAGCGAAATGGAAACAGGGATATGGACGGCGAACTATGCGCAGGTATTAACCAACCTCAATAGTTCCATTGCTGATATGGAAGCGCAATACCGAAAGATCAGCGACAGCCTTTCCACCATAAACGGTGGCAACCGGGAACTGGCTGCTGTTCAGATGCAGACGCTGCTGGAGCAATTAAAACAGTATCGCAAATCGGCAGACGAATTTAAACTGGCCACCCAAACCCAACCCGCAGTGTTGTATGTGCTCGAGTCTGCAGTGCCCGCTGCGAAAGCCGAACGACCCCATAAGCTTAACAGTATACTTGTCGCGCTGCTGCTGGGGTTTGTATTCAGCAGCCTGCTGGTTTTGGTTAGCAACAGAAATACACGCGCATAAATGGCAGCGACCGCGCGGCCATATTACCTAAGCCCGGTCATTTCCTTTGGTATTTTCCTGCTTTGTGGCATACTCACGCTTGCATTGCATGAACCCTGGTTATGGGTTTTGCCCTTTGCCTGGCTATTGATTCCACCCGCATTCCGTTATGCCACGCACAGAACGGAAAACCTTTTCTGGCTTTTACTCATCATCCTGCCGCTTTCCACCGAACTGAATCTTACGCCTCAACTGGGAATGGATTTTCCGGATGAATTGCTGTTGGTTTTACTTACGGGTTTAACGTTGTTGAAGATCATTCACCAGCCGGCTTGGTTCCCGCGGGCATTATCGCTGCATCCTTTGTTTATGGTATTGATCATTTACATGGGATGGATATCGCTGACATGTATCTATTCCGTTGAACCTATACTGTCGCTAAAATACCTGCTCGCCAAAACCTGGTACATCATTCCATTTGTTTTGCTTCCGCAACGCATACTGGTAGCTAAAAACAGCATCAGAAAACTGGGCCTCTGCCTGCTGGTGCCAATGCTGTTTGTTGTGATACAGGTTCTGCTGCGACATGCCTGGTATGGTTTCTCTTTCGAAGATGTGAAATTCGTACTCAAACCTTTTTTTCGCAACCACGTGAATTATTCATCCATGCTGGTTTGTTTGCTGGCCGTTGCCTGGTGTATGTATCGGTTAACTCCCGTGGGGCATACGAAACGGAGAGGGATATTGCTGGCCATACTCATTGGTTTGGTTGCCCTTGTATTTGCCTATTCTCGGGGCGCGTGGATCGCTTTACTGGCGGGCATTGCAGGGGCATGGTTCATCAGGAAAAAAATAATGGGAGCTGTGGTTGTGCTGGCGGTATCGGGTGTGCTGATTTCAACGGCCTGGCTGGTGACGGACAGGCATTATATGCGCTTTGCACCGGATCACGATCATACAGTGTTTCATACAGATTTCAGTGAGCATATGGTGGCAACTATAAAGATGAAAGATATTTCCACTGCTGAACGTTTTTATCGCTGGATAGCAGGAGTACGAATGCTGGCAGACAGACCTGTTACGGGTTTTGGCCCCAACTCTTTTTACCTGCATTACCGTCCCTATACCGTTAGCCGCTTTGAAACATGGGTAAGTGATAATCCCGAACATTCCACCGTGCACAATTATTTTATCCTCACGGCTCTTGAGCAGGGGGTGATAGGCCTTGCTTTATTCTGTATGTTATTTTTCGGGATGTTATGGTACGCACAACGGTTATACCATCAACTGGTTGAACCTTTCTATAAAACGATCGCACTAACAGTGGGTGTGGTGCTTATCATGATCGGTGTCATCAATTTTATGAGCGATATGATCGAAACGGATAAGATTGGCAGCCTGTTTTGGTTGTGCCTCGGTATGATCATTCTCCTTGATTCAAAACTCCGTCAGCAAAACCCCTCTGTGTAGCTCTGCGCATTCTGCGGCTCCGTGGTAAAACAGCGATCTACGTTTCAAGCAGGATTAAGTTCAATCGCAGCGAAAGGCTTCACCACGAAGACACGGAAAACACGGGGCAGTTAAAAATCCAAAATCTCCCATCCAAAATCCAGAATCTTCTACACCCTGCTTCTTACGCTTAGCGCATCACGCAATCCATTCCCCAATAAATTAAAGGCAAGTACCAGCAACATGATGGCTATACCGGGTGCCAATGCGAGCATCGGGTTATGTGTGATGATGAAATTGTAATTCTCTTTGATCATCAAACCCCAGCTGGGTTGAGGGGGTTGTACGCCCACGCCAAGAAAACTCAGACCCGCTTCAATTACTATAGCAGAAGCAAAATTGCCCGCCGCAATCACCATTACGGGACCCAGAATATTGGGAAGTATGTGACGGAAAATGGTACGCAGGTGCGAGTAACCCAATGCGCGGGTGGCTTCAATGTATTCCAGTTCACGCAGAGCGAGTACCTGGCCCCGGACAAGCCTTGCTACATTTACCCACATAGTTAGTCCTACCGCAACAAACACCTGCCAGAACCCTTTACCTAAAGCAAGTGTAATGGCAAACACCAGTAAGAGGGTGGGTATACTCCAGATCACGTTGATGAACCACATGATCAGCTCATCGATCCATCCACGAAAATAACCGGCCAGTGCACCCAATAAAATGCCAATTGTTACTGAGATGATCACGGCGATGAGTCCTACGCCCAGGCTTACACGTACACCGATGATCAGCCGGCTGAGGATATCCCTGCCGAATTTATCGGTGCCCAGGCGATAGGTAATTTTTTTTACGGGCTCATCCGCGGCAAGTACCCGTGCCACTGACTTCCTTTCAACAATGCCTTCATCTACAAATTTCTGGTACACGATACTGTCGGCTGTTACTTCGTAGCCCGTAACAGGTATATACTGGTATTTTTCCTCTGCGCCGTTAATCAGCCTTGATACCAGGCCCGGTTGGGTTACCAGCCTGTCTCTTTTGATACGCAGCAAGGATACCTGGTAGCCCGGGCGCTTACTGCCTATCTCGGGTATCATACGATTGGCATTGGGAGAACCGTCGGGCGCAATAAAATATCCTGCAGCGGCAAGCAGCAAACTCAGTACAATCAGTATCAAACCCATGACGGCCCCCTTATTGTGGAATAATTTTTTCAGGAAGGGAACTGTGTAGTTGTTTGTTGACACGGATGAAATGTATTATTTGCCTTTACCGAAAAGAATGTATTGTTTACCGAAATACCCTTGAGAAAATTAAACTATGGCAGAAAATTGGTGTCTCTTAATTGATCCCCCAATATCCCATGTTTCACCTAAACCTTTCCTATGAAACGGATCTTTTCTTTTTTTGTTTCCATTTGCGCTTTAGTTCCTTTGATCATTTATGCCTGGTGGCCCGAGGAAGAAATCTAAAGACCTTTTTCATCGTACATCTCTTCCTTTCCAGCGATAGGTGCCAAATTTACCCAGCCAGCCGGCTATCACAGTGTAAAATATGTGAAATGGCTGCAGGAAAGGGAACCAGCTCAATGCCCTTGTCTGGCCAAAAAATCGTGCAACGGGCAGCATAAAACTCAATTCAACCAAAGTTTTGGCCGCTACCAGCAGCAGCCAGTTTACCGGTCCAAAAGCTACAAACGGACTTACCAGCAGCAGCAACAGCAAGGCACAGTTGACTGCATAGACAAGTGCCAGTACCCAGAAAATAGACCTGTCATCATAGCTACTCGCTTTACTTGCCCAGCGTATGCGCTGGTTAAGAAAATCTGACCAGGTAAACATGGGTGGCGTTGTTACGATGGCGTCCCTGGTGAACAGATAGCCGAGTCCTCCCGGGTATTCTTTTTTGATCTTGTTCATCAGCAGCATATCATCCCCGCTGGCGAGCTGATCGATATTTTTAAATCCGCCTACTTTATAAAAAGCATCTTTGCGATAAGCGATATTGGCGCCATTACACATGGTATGGTATCCCTCCGATACCGAGGCAGCGGTAATACCCTGCAGGCTGATAAAATCCAGTAACTGGAATGCCGATAACAAACCACCATCGTGTGTAAACATCACCGGTGCGGCAACGAATACAGGCTGTTTTTGACTGATAAAAGCGTGCATGGCCTGCAGCCAGTTGGGGTTTACCAGGCAATCCGCATCCGTGGTCATTATCCAGTTGCCCCTGCTTTGACCAATAGCCAGCTCTATGGCTTTTTTCTTGTAGGCATTCAGTTGTTTTCCTTCCAGGTGATCTGCCAGGTTGATCAATACCAGGTTGGGGTATTGCTGCTGTATCTCACGTACAATGATTTCGGTATTGTCGGTTGAATGATCGTTGATCACGATGACTTCCAGCCTGTCAGCGGGGTAATCCTGCCCCAGTACTGATGCAAGGCAAGCCTGGATATTGGCTTCCTCATTGCGTGCAGGAATGATTACGGAAAAAAACACCTCCGGTTCTGCGGAACGCTGATAATTGAACTGCGGAAGGTCGAGCCACCATTTGCGGTACAACAATATCAGCAGGCAATAGCCCGCCAGCAAAATAGCTGTTATAATAACGCCCGTCCAATACATACCCAAAGAAAGGGTATAAAGGATAAATGGCCTAACGAGGGGGAGCAGAGGCTGCGAGCAGATGTGAGTCAAAAAAAAGCTCGCAGCTCGTAGCTCATGGCTCGCAGCCGCCCCAATAATTCCCAATAATATTCTTGGTTATCTCCCTAAAACCCCCCAACTTTGAAATTAGTTGCATAGCTAACTATATGTCAAACAACCAATTTAAAAGAGGCGAATTATACAGCGTGATCAACGGCATGGCTTCAACGGCCGTGGCCCGCCACCTGCAGAAGAATTTCAGGCAGTCGGGGCTGGAGATTACCATAGAACAATGGAGCATTCTCTACCATCTATGGAAGGAAGATTGTTTAAGCCAGCAGGAACTTTGCAACCGCACATTCCGCGACAAACCCAGCATTACCCGCCTGATAGATAACCTGGAAAAACAAAAACTGGTAAAACGCATGCCTTCTAAAACGGACAGGCGCATCAACCTGGTTTGTCTTACCGATGCCGCCCGCGAAATGCAGGATACAACCATTGAACTTGCCAACCAAACCATGAATGAGGCGTTGCAGGGTATTAACAGGGAGGAGATAGAGACGGTGAAGCAGGTGTTGCAGAAGGTGTATGATAATCTTACTTGAGATGCTTGGCGGGAGGCGGGAGGCGTGAGACGTGAGACGTGAGATGTGAGACGTGAGATGTGAGACGTGAGATGTGAGATGTGAGATGTGAGATGTGAATCGCAAATTCAAACTTTTTTGTTCCGCATAATACCAATAAACCAATAAACTTCTCGTTATGGAAGCTACAAAACAAGCCACCGTGTTGAAAGGCGGCGAATGGGTGATTAAGGAAAGCAGCGCTTTTGACGTCTTTGTTCCTGAAGAATTTAACGAGGAACAGACAATGGTAATGGATATGTGTACCCAGTTCCTGGATACGGAGATCCTGCCCATTGTTGAAAGGATTGACAAACTTGAACCGGGTTTGATGCCATCGCTGCTTGAAAAAGCCGGCGAACAGGGATTGCTGTCCACGTCTTTTCCCGAAGAATATGGCGGATTGGGCAAGGATTTTATCACCGCTACCATCGTTAATGAGGGACTGGGCGGAGGTTATTCCTTTTCTGTAGCGGTTGCCGCGCATACCGGCATCGGCTCATTGCCTATTCTTTATTTTGGAACAGAATTTCTCAAACAAAAATACATTCCTAAACTTGCCAGCGGTGAATGGAAAGGCGCCTACGGCCTTACCGAACCCAATAGCGGCAGCGATGCTCTGGGTGCCAAAACCACGGCAACACTAAGCGCCGATGGGAAACATTATTTACTAAACGGTCAAAAATGCTGGATCACCAACGGGGGATTTGCAGATGTCTATACCGTATTTGCCAAAATAGATGGCGATAAGTTTACCGGTTTTGTGGTGGAAAGAGGATTTGAAGGATTTACACAGGGTCCCGAGGAGCATAAGATGGGTATCAAAGGTTCCTCTACGGTTCAGTTGTATTTTCAGGATTGTAAAGTACCTGTTGAGAATGTTCTCGGTGAAATTGGCAAGGGCCACCTGATTGCGTTTAATATTCTCAACATCGGACGTTTGAAATTATGCGCGGCCGCGCTGGGTGGTTCTAAACGGGCCGCCACAGCTTCTGTGCAGTATGCAAAAACCAGGGAGCAATTCAAATTACCCATTGCCAAATTCGGTGCCATCAGGCATAAAATGGCCGAGATGGCTATCCGTATGTGGGTTTGCGAAAGCGCATTGTACCGCACTTCAAAATACATCGACAACAAGGAAGCGGAATTGATGACCGAAGGAAAAAGTTTCGCCGAGTCATTGCTGGGGGCCGCCGAAGAATATGCCATCGAGTGTTCGATGCTTAAAGTATTCGGAAGCGAAGTGCTTGACTTTGTGGTAGACGAGGGGGTACAGATACATGGAGGAAATGGTTTTAGTGATGAATACCTGATATCGAAAGCCTATCGCGATAGCCGTATCAACCGGATATACGAGGGTACCAACGAAATTAACCGGCTGCTGACCGTTGATATGATATTGAAACGCGCCATGAAAGGTAAACTTGACCTGATGGGTCCGGCTATGGCAGTACAGAAAGAACTGATGAGCATCCCGGATTTTGGCGGGGAAGACGAGGGCGCTTTTGCCAAAGAGCGTAAATACATAGCCAATTTTAAAAAGGCAATTCTGATGGTGGCGGGTGCAGCGGTACAAAAACTGATGATGCAGCTTGACAAGGAACAGGAAGTTTTGATGAATATAGCGGATATGGCCATAGAGGCGTTTCATGCAGAAAGCGCCCTGTTACGGGTAATGAAACTGGCAGAAATGAAGGGTGAAACAGCGATCAGCCTGCAGGCGGATATAATGCGCACCTACCTTTACGATGCTGCCGACCGCATCAATAAAGCCGGTAAAGACGCCCTGAACAGCTTCGCGGAAGGGGATGAGTTGCGCATGATGCATATCGGCCTTAAACGCTTCACCAAGCTGGAACCCTACAATACCAAAGATGCCCGCCGCCGCATATCAGACAGGCTGGTGGCCGATAATGGATATCATTTATAAGAAATATGGTAAAATATTATTAACTTTCGGAAAGATTTTTAATATTTGATTTTTGTTTTACGGTTGCTTGCTAAAACAAAGCCTCATTGCCTCCAAAGCAGTGAGGTTTTTTTTTGCCCTCACGGCTTTTTATTGCGATGGTGGCTATTGGTCATTTTTTTTTTCACCGCAAAGGCGCCAGGACGCGAAGGAACGCCAGGTGGGCAGCATAATCCTTAGCGTACCCTGGCGCCCTGGCGCCTTTGCGGTGAAAGTATTTCCATCACGACGTTTTTCGAATATGGTGATGTGTTTCATCTCAGGAATCCGCTAATCCGCCAATCTTATTTATCTTCAATACATGAAGACTCCCCTTATCGCCTGCCTGTTGTTATTGTCGATTCAGGCAGCCGCGCAACCCAGGTTTGTACTGGCCCGGTCCGCGGGTAAACTTCCGGCCATTGCTTATGGCTTGGGTGATGACCGCCTGGGTGGCGCAAGGATGGGTTATATCGATACCAATGTACTTTTCCGTGTGATCGATTCCACCAGTGAGATGTACCAGGTGCAATTATCGAAGCACCACACAGGTTACCTGGAAAAACAATTTCTCAGGTTTGATAGCCTTCCCGCAGAAAAAAGTTTTTATCTCACCAATTCATTCCTTGCAAAGGGTGATAGCACTGTTGATGTTGTCAGTATCAGTATGGAGGGAAAACTGCCATACCGGAGTTATATGGAGATCAACCCCTCGCGGATCATACTCGAAATTTTTGGCGTACAGAGTAATACCAACTGGATCACCCAGCTTCAGTCATTAAAAGAGGTCAAGAATGTGTATTACAACCAGGTAGAGGATGATGTGGTGCGCGTGACCATAGAGCTCCAGCACCGCCAGCATTGGGGGTACAGCATTGGCTACAAAGGAAAGGCACTGCAGGTGCGGGTAAAACGCCAGCCCGAAAAACTCGATATCTCCAGGCTTAAGATCGCAATTGATGCCGGCCATGGCGGAACCAATGTGGGGGCAGGCGGCGTGCGCACCGGCGCTGCGGAAAAAACACAAACCTTGCTTTTTGCGAAAGCACTGGAAAGATACCTGAAGAAAAAAGGCGTAAAGAATATTGTGATGACAAGACGGAACGATACAACATTCGACAACAAGGACCGGATCTTATTCATGCAGGAGCAGAATCCGGATATTGTGATCAGCCTGCACCTCAATTCAAGTAACAATCCGCAGGTGCAGGGTGTAAGTACCTATTATAAGCACATCGGCTTCCGCCCCCTTACCACTGCCATTCTGAAAAGGATGCTGGAACTTCGCCTCAATGAGTTTGGCAACGTTGGCAGTTTCAATTTTATGCTGAACCAGCCAACGGATTTTGTAAACAGCCTTGTAGAGATCGCCTTTCTGAGCAATGCAGAAGATGAACGCAAGATCGTCACGCCTTTATTTCATGAAAATGTTGCGAAGAAGATCTATACGGGAATCGGTGATTGGTTGAAAGCCATTAAATGATTTTGGAATTGAGAAATTGGGAAATTTTGGAATAGGTATTTCCATTTCCCAAGCCCCAAATTTCAGTATCCCCAACGCTCTTACATCTTAATAAACCGCTCAAAAAACTCCACCGTCCGTAGCATCTGGTCTATGCGCTGGCGGTTGTTGCCGCTTCGGGTTAATTCATGCGTACCGCCTGGGTGACGCACATATTCCACGGTTCTGCCCAACACTTTTAAACTCCGGTATAACATTTCGCTCTGTATTACGCCCGTTCTCAGGTCATTTTCTCCATGAAAAATGATATAGGGCGTATGAATATTCTGTACATAATTAATGGGTGACTCGCGTTGAAGGATGGCTTTGGTTTGTGTTTCCCAGGGGTAGCCGCCAAAATAGTTCGGCACCAGTCTCCAGGCATTGCCTTCGCCAAAGAAAGTACCCAGGTCATATACTCCACGCTGCGAACAGGCAGCTTTGAAACGTTGATCGTGTGCGATGATCCAGGCAACCAGGTAACCCGCATAGGAACCACCGGTTACGGCAAGACGTGAGGTATCAATAAACCCTTCGGCACCTGCTTTGTCCAGCGCGGTAAGTACATCCGATGCCGGACCTGTTCCCCAATCGTTGATATTGGCGCGTAAAAATTCAGAACCATATCCCCCGGAGCCACGCGGGTTGCTGTACACTACTACATACCCTTTTGCGGTATAGTACTGGAACTCATGCCACATGGAACTTTCACCCGGACCCCACATAGCCGTGGGACCGCCATGTATATTTAAGATGGTGGGATATTTTTTGCCGGGCACGTAATTAGCGGGCTTCATCACCCAGTATTCCACGGTCAGGCCTTTGTCGTTTACAAAAAATTTCTTTTCAGGGTAGCTGAGTGTTTTGTTTTTGACCCAGTCGTAATTGAAGCTGCTGATGCGGGTGGCGTTTTTACCCGAAGCATCCGAAGTATACAATTCAAAAGGGTTGGCAACTTCTGTTTTTACATATACGATCCTGTTATTGAGTATATCAAAACTGCTTACGCCCGAATTCGTGTCAAAAAGCGGCTCCACTTTTTTGGTACTGATATCTACCCGGTATATCGGCGACCCGCCATTGCTTGGCGCAGTGAAATAGAGAAATTTCTCATCCCGGCTCCAGGTAATGCTGCCTTTATTGCGGTCGAATGGAAGGGTGATGATATCTTTTTCGCTGCCGTTAACCGGCATGATAGCCAGTGAAGGAATGTCTACAAAGGATGTGTTGCCATATTGAAACGCGATCCATTTTCCCGAAGGTGAAATTTTGGCGCCCGTATATGTTTTTCCTTCGGCACCCAATAGTAATTTCAGGTTATTGCCATTGGCATCTGCCAGAAAAATTTCACTCTCCAGTGAGCGGTCGGGATGCTGGGTGGAATCCCTGTCACCGGTTATCAGCAACTGTTTGCCATCGGGTGTAAATTCCACTGTGTTGTAGCGATAAAAACCATGCGTTAACTCGGTGGGTTGCGCGCCGGGTACTGCATTCACGATAAAAAAATGGGTAAAGGATATTTCCGAAGAAGTGGTCGATTCCTCCTGGAAGTTCAGTTTATCGATCACTTTGGCTTTTTTGTCGCTAACGTTATTTTCAAGGTAGGCTCTCACTTCTTCCAGGTTACCATCAGGATCTGCTTTTGCCGCGCTGTTCAGGAATTGGGCATTTTTTTCAAAGCCCGGTTTTTCATAGGGCCATTTGGGAATTTCCTTTTTTGGATTAAGGTCCACATCTTTCAACAGGTCCTTTAGCGGGATGCTGGCTGAGAAAAGCAATTGCTTTCCATCGGGGCTCCATTTGGGATTTGAGGCGCCGTACCTGAATTTGGTGAGTTGTATGGGTTCGCCACCATCAAATGATAAGAGGAAGACCTGCGATTTACCCTCTACTGCGCGGGTAAAAGCGAGTTGTTTTCCATCAGGACTAAACGCCGGGGAAGACGCCGGTTCACGCGTAAGCTGTTTGGGTGCGGAAGAACCATCGGTAGCCACTATGAACACCTGGTTTACATATTTATATTCCCATTTGGTATCGCCATCGGGTTCTATACTGTTTACTACAAAAGCTGCTTTACTGCCATCCGCATTTAGGGTAACACTGGAAAGCTGTTTTATTTTCAGCATATCCGTCACTTTCACCAATCGATCATTATTCTGGGCAAAAAGGCTTTTCGTGATCAGCAGCGATACAAAAAATATTTTCTTCATAGCATTGATTTGGATGGGTAAAATACGAAGATTTTTTCGCCGCGAAGGCACGAGGGCGCTAAGGCACGCGAAGGGATAGTGCGCTTCTCTTCGCATACGTATCGTGGCCGCGAAGGAAATATATTCGCGTGACCCTTACCTGCTTCCATGAACAGCATACAGAAAATCTGTTCGCTCAGAAACGATATTGTGATCCCTGTCGTAATAAGTGGTTACCAGGAAGCAGTCTATACACTCCGTTTTTAATTTTTTATGGGGTGGATTCAATTCAGGGGTAACTGCGGGTTTGCATTTCAATATTGACGAGGACAATGCGACGCCTTTGACATATTCCGCTTTTATGAGCAGTTTTTGGGCAAGTGTATGATAGCTTTTCTGACCCGTAAATTCCTGGCCGGTGTCAGTGATCAGATCAGGAAAATGTTCCTCCAGGTAGTCAGTTGTATGAAGAGGAGTGGCGATCTCTACAATACTTCCGGTATATACTTTATGATCCTGCGCGGTAAAAGTTACTTTGGTGATACCCCGTAACCGGGCGAGCGCCCCGGGCAGTTTTAGGTTGTTGACAAAACGGTTTACATGGATGTTTTTTACAGTGAGGTAGAGCACATGTTGGCTAGCGGGCCCCGCATCCCCGGTTTGCGGAACCGGTACGATCCCTATTTTGGTAAAATCAATTTTACCCAGCGTTTCTTTTATTTTCAAGCCATCCGTGTGGGTTGCGTTTTTTATCTCGGTGGAGATAAAAGTCCGGATCATCGCTTCCAGGGAATCATTGCTTTGGGCCAAAGACAACTGGCTGCTAAGCAGGATGCAGGCGTATATACGTAATAGCGTTTTCATAACATGTCAGGCTAAAGTTACGCGTTGTTTTTCCGTGAAAGCTGGTGTGCTTATTTCTGGGTAAACTTCAGGCTACTATTTATTTTTTTGGTTGGGAAAAACCATTGGCTGGCAGCACCTGCATCAGCTTCCCTGTTCCAGGGTAGCAGGGTGTTTGCAAAGGCTTTGTATGTTTGCCCCCTAAATCCTGATATATGAGTCCATTAGTAGAAGAATTCAACAGCTACCGCGAAAAAATGAACGAGGTGATCCTGAGCAAGAACAACCTGGTGATGAAGCGTCTCTGGAACCTGGACACCAACACCTATGATGAAGGCGCCCTCGACAAAAAAACCAAGGAAATGCTGGGCCTGGTTGCCAGCATGGTGCTCCGATGTGATGATTGTATCAAATACCACTTGGGCAAAAGCCATGAACTGGGGGTGAGTACCGAAGAAATGTACGAGATCTTTGCCGTGGCAAATATTGTAGGGGGAACGATCGTGATACCCCATACGAGGAGGGCGGCGGAGTATTGGGAAGAATTGATAATTAGTAATTAATAATTAATAATTGGGGATTTTTTGGCACAGGATGCCTTATTTTAGTGCATTGCATTATCATTAGAATTATTAATTATTAATTACTAATTATTAATTACCATCATGTCTGAAACACTAACATCCGCTCCCGTTCTTACCGCCAAAGACTTCGCCACCGACCAGGAAGTGCGCTGGTGCCCGGGTTGCGGTGACTATTCGATACTGGCCCAGGTGCAGAAAATCATGCCGGGTATAGGCGTGCCCAAAGAAAATATTGTGATCATCAGTGGTATCGGCTGCAGCAGTCGTTTCCCTTATTATATGAATACCTATGGCATTCACAGCATCCATGGAAGGGCAACCGCTGTTGCCAGCGGGCTTAAGGCGGCGCGTCCGGAGCTGAGCGTGTGGATCGTCACGGGTGATGGTGATGGTTTGAGTATTGGTGGTAACCATACAATGCACCTGTTGCGCAGAAATTTTGATGTAAATGTGCTGTTGTTCAATAACCAGATTTACGGATTAACGAAAGGGCAGTATTCCCCCACATCCGAGCCAAATAAAGTAACCAAGAGTACACCTTTCGGAAGTATAGATCACCCGTTTAACCCGCTGGCCTTGGCCATGGGAGCGGATGCCACCTTTATCGCCCGCAGCATGGATCGCGATCCGAAGCACCTGCAGGCCATGCTTACGCGTTCTTACCAGCACAAAGGCTCATCTTTTCTTGAAATCTACCAAAACTGCAACATTTTTAACGATGGTGCTTTTGAAGTGTTCACCGAAAAAAGCAGTAAGGCGGATGAGACACTCTTCATGGAGCAGGGTAAACCATTGATATTTGGCGCTACGCAGAACAAAGGTATTAAGATTGATGGATTAAGGCCGGTGGTGGTAGAGCTGGGCAACGGCGTATCGGCCGATGACCTCTGGATTCACGACGAAAAAGATTTTTACAAAGGGCAGATGCTCGTTCGCATGTTTGATAACCCCAATACCCAGGGTGCACGTTTTCCCCGCCCGTTTGGTGTATTCTTTGAATCGGACCGTCCCTGTTATGAAGACATAATGTCTATGCAGATACAGGAGGCCATTGCTACAAAGGGTAAGGGCGATCTGAATAAATTACTTCGCGGGAAGGAAGTGTGGGAGATCATGTAGAGATTGGGCTGATCAGTTGAATGGCGGGTAAGCTGGCTTTATAAAGCCAGTGAACATTTTCATGGCCAGTGCCGTTAAGCATTAAATCTTAACGATCTCATTTCTTATCGCAAAAATTACGAGCCCTACACGCGATGCTACTTTCAGTTTTTCAAAAAGTATATCGCGGTAGCCATCAATGGTACGGGGGCTGAGGAACATGATATTTGCGATCTCTTTATAGGATTTATCTGTGCATAGCCAGCGAAGGAATTCTTTTTCACGCTCGGTCAGGTCAATCGCTTTTTGTCTCTCTGTATCTTCGTCTACAATATGCGGGTTATTCATTGAATGAACAATGTTATTGTACAGCAACTCATTGATGTAAATGCCTTTGGTCACTACAGAATCAAGCGCTTTTTTCAATTCCGTCAGTTCGGAGTCCTTCAGTAAATATCCCTTGGCGCCATTACGGAGCATTTTAATGATGGAACGTTCGTCATTGAGCATAGTAAGTGCGAGTACTTTTACCGCTGGATAATTAGCCTTTAACCATGCGGCTGTTTCATAGCCATTCATTTCGGGCATGGTTACATCCAGTAAAACCACCTGGGGAAGATTTTTTGGATCGAGCAATTCCGTAAAGCGTTTTCCATTGTCGGCCTCGAACAGCACCTGGTAACCCGCGAAGGAATTGATAACTGAGGCAAGCCCGTTTCGAAGTAATGTATGGTCATCAACCAGTGCAACGCTTGTCATAACCTTATGGGAGGGTTTTGCTCCGTCCAAAATTGACCATTTATCCGGAATCCGCTTACGTGGTTTTAACCCTATTTGCAACCCGTGTAAACACCCCTTAAAATCACGTAGAAGCCGCATATATCGGGAAGACCGGAACCACTATTTTTGGAACAAGGGAAAAGGTTAGGACAACTTTTTCCCATTCACAGTTCACCGGGGGTTACAAACAGGAAGGGCGGCTTTCGGGCTGCCTTTTCGTTGGAGAGGGTTAAAGGGACAAGGGGGTTAGAGCTGGGTAGCAATTAGATGAGAGGATGCATCCTTTTTTACATCTTTAACTTCTTTTACCCTTTTAACTGTTTAAAACCAACTAACCAATACCCCTACCCCCTAAGCGCCCTGTCCGCGCGTTCGAATACTTTTTTTCGTTTCCAGTCGTACCAGGGATGAGGCATGGTTTTTTTCATGAGGGTATCGATACCGCGCATACCAAAAAGGTTCCAGACCCCGCTTAGTTTGCCAGTTACGGTGGATTGCATCGCCCGTAAACTCATGGCAAAGCCACTGTCCAGGTACTCCATATGGTGCCAGTAACCCGCAGGCATGAACAGGGTATCTCCATGTTCCAATATCAGGTCATAACCACTGGCTTTCTGCAGTGCAGGGAACTGCTTATAGTCAATTTTACTGTTCGCACTGTCATAGTAATAACTGAAGTCTGCAAGGCTCAGTACTTCAAATGGTTTTCGGTAGAGTTTGTGTTGTTCACTGTTAGGGAAAAGCAATACCCGTTTCCTTCCCATGAACTGTGTATGGAGGATATGGCTTTTATCAATATCAAAATGCATGTGCGTGATTGATGTCTGTCCGCCCGTGAACAGCATCGGGTATTTTTTTACAAACCCGGTCATCAGGTGTTCCGGCCAGGTAAAATCATTGATCAACTCCGGGGCGTGATCAAAAATATTGAACAGGAATATCCTCCAGCCGGCAGGGCCCTTGCTGATCATGTCAATGTATTCGCCAAAACGTTTATAATCATCCGCAGTATTTATGGGAGTATAGGCATCACTTTTGATATTGTTGTACAGGGCCACTTTCTGGTCGCCAACACGTTCTTTAAAGTAAGACCAGTTCCATTTACTGTAGGCGGGCCAGCTTTTTGCGAGGTCACGGATCACCAGGGGCCGTTTGGGATGGTAGTAGTGCCGTTTAAAATCTTCGGCACTGATACTGTCTACAGTATCAACAGGGTGTAGTAGCATTGGTTGACGTTTGCCGCACAAAGTTACTGCGAACTGCGTGTTATGCAAGGATATTACCGTTAAAGGGTTGATAAGTTAAACTTACTTTTATACTATGTTGTTACAGATACATCCGGATAATCCCAATCCCCGTCATATTAAGACAGTAGTGGAATGTTTGTCTGCCGGAGGTATCATCATCTATCCCACAGATACTATCTATGGATTGGGCTGCGATATTTTCCATGCAAAAGCTATCGAACGTATTGCCCGCATTAAAAATGTGGATCCTGCCAAAGCGCAACTGAGCTTTGTTTGTTATGACCTCAGCGATCTTAGTAAATACACCAAAAGCATTTCCACGCCGTTATACCGTATGTTGAAAAAATACCTGCCCGGCGCCTATACCTTCATCCTCCCTGCCAGTAAGGAGGTCCCTAAAATACTGCACAGTAAAAAGAGTACGATCGGCCTGCGTGTACCCGACAACAATATTGCAAGAACGATCGTACAGGAGCTCGGGCATCCATTGCTTTCCGCTTCATTGCCCGGGGATATGGTAGAGGAATACACGGACCCGGAATTGATGTATGAAAATTTTCACAAACTGGTTGATATCGTAATTGACGGTGGCATTGGGGGGATGGTTCCTTCTACCGTGATAGATTGTACTAAGGATGAATATGAAGTGATACGGGAAGGTGCGGGCATCTGGGATGAATGAGGAACACTTGTTCAATAGAAGAAGAACGAAGTGAAAAAAGTCAAAAAAGGCTTTTTTATTTTCTTTTTCTAACCAGTGTCTTTTATTTAATCAACTAATAACTATAGTTCCGTTCAACATCATCGATATCAGGTATTTCATCAAATAATCCCATCGATCCCGGATCTATATTATAACTCCTGCGGTGGTATTTGCAGAGACCGTGTTTCTCAATAGCTCCCCTATGTTCGGCGGTGCCATAACCCTTATTCTTATCCCATCCGTAATGCGGGAATTCTTTGTGTAGCTGCCGCATATAGGCATCCCGATGCGTTTTGGCCAATATACTGGCAGCGGCTATCGATGCATAAATGCCATCTCCTTTAACGATACAATGGTGACGGGTACCGGGGTAAGCCACAAAGCGGTTCCCGTCTATCAGCAACAGTTCCGGTTTCGGATCCAGTTGTGCAATAGCGAGGTGCATGGCCCGGAAAGATGCTTTGAGGATATTGATACGGTCAATCACGAGATTGTCTACGCAGGCCACTGACCAGGCAACCGCATTGTCTTCGATGATCTCACGAAGGATCTCGCGGTGTTCTTCCTGTACCTTTTTGCTGTCATTCAATAAAGGATGGTAGAAATGGATGGGTAAGATAACAGCAGCTGCAAACACGGGTCCTGCATAGCAGCCGCGGCCGGCTTCATCAGAACCTGCTTCGGTAAACTCCAATTGGTGGTACGATCGCAGCACCCGACAAAATTGAACAATCCGCCCTACTTTCCAAATATGTTTTATCAACAGCGGGGTTTACCTTTGCCCCGGCTTTTAAAATAAAAGATATGAATCGAACGGACCGTTCCTCCAGGCTGGTAGCCACCTGGTTGCTGGCTGGGGTGGGTATGATAGTTATCCAGATCGCATTGGGGGGCATCACACGGCTAACGGGAAGCGGGCTGTCGATCACCGAATGGGATGTTCTCACCGGTACATTACCACCGCTGAATGAACATCAGTGGCTGGCCGAATTTGAAAAATACCGGCAGACCCCCCAGTACCAGCTCCTCAATTTTGAATTCGGCCTTTCCGATTTTAAATTTATTTTTTTCTGGGAATGGTTTCACCGGGTGTGGGCCAGAATGATGGGATTGGTATTTGCCCTGGGTTTTATATGGTTCCTTATAAAAAAGCATTTCCGGAAAGAAATGATCCATCCCCTGCTGATCCTTTTCCTGCTTGGCGCGCTGCAGGGTGCGGTGGGCTGGATAATGGTGGCAAGTGGATTAACTGGCGATGCGGTCTATGTTAAACCCACACGCCTTGCACTGCATTTTATTTTTGCCCTGGGGTTGCTTTGTTACACATTCTGGTTTGCGTTGCAACTGATCGTTCCCGGAGGTCAGCGCATGGTCAATGCTCCCCTGAGACGATGGAACCTCGCCATATTATGCATCCTGGTCGTGCAATTGCTGTACGGGGCATTGATGGCAGGACATAAGGCCGCAACCGTAGCGCCATCCTGGCCAACGATCAACGGGCAATGGATACCCGATAACCTTTTTGCTGATCAGCCTTTCCTGCTCAATTTCATCGACAATAAAGTACTGATCCATTTTATTCATCGCGGGCTCGCCTATCTTTTATTAGCATTGATCATCGCCTGGTCAGTGAAACTCTATAAAGCGAATGGGTCCCTGTTATTCGTGAAAACCCGTTGGATGCCCCTGGCTTTGGTGATCATACAGGCTCTGCTGGGCATTTTTACCGTACTCACCGCTGTGAGGATCATCCCGGGTGATTGGGGTATGTTTGAATGGATGGCGCAACTGCACCAATTGGCAGGAATGCTATTATTATTAAGTATTGTTTGGATATTGTTTATCGTGCGTAAATTCAATTAGAATTCACGAATTGGCTGATTGCGGATTAGCGCATGGTAGCTCCCGCGGATCGACGATTTTACAAGAGAACGAAATCCGAAATCCAAAATCCGCCAATCCGAAATCCGTTAATCCGCAATTTACATGAAGAAATACCTGGTTGGTTTCTGGCGCTCAATGCCGGTACAGCTTTTCCTGCTTCATTTTCGCAGGTACCAGGTATTGTTGATCTTCTGGTACCTGCTGGCGGCGATTGTTGCAGGAAAGTTCATGCACACTTTTGGGGCAGACTCGCTTTTTCTTGGTCCGGAGTATTTTGGAAAAGTAAATCCATTCAGTACGGGTGTGGTGGGTTTTTCATTCGCCGTGTTCATCATGAGCTGGAACATTACCACCTTTATTCTCCATAGCAGGAGTTTATTGTTCCTCGCAACAACGGCTCAACCCTTTCTGAAATATTGTATCAACAACGGCATACTGCCTGTACTGTTTCTCATTTATTACCTGGTAAAAGCGGTCAATTATGCGCATTACCAGGAATTGTTACCCGGATCGGAAATACTGTTACTGGTAGGTGGATTTGTTGCTGGATTTATATTGTGCCTGGCCATTGCCTTCAGTTATTTTTTTGGTGCGGACAGAACCATCTTCAGAAGTATGGGCAATGCCATACAGGCAGAAAATACCCGTTATAACCGGAAAATGCTGCGCAGAAAAGTGCTGCCTAAAGAAGTAAGTGAAATGGACATTGACTGGTTTCTCAGTGCCAGGCTGGGACTGCGCAAACCCCGTGATGTAAGGCACTATACGCAGGGATTTCTTGACTCAGTATTCAAACGACACCATTTTGCAGCGGTGATAGCTATTGTGCTGGCCTTTATATTTCTGCTCCTGCTGGGATATTCATCCGATGCGCGTGTTTTCCAGTTGCCTGCGGCCGCCAGTATCACTATATTCTTTGCGATACTGATTGCATTGGCCGGGGCGGTTGCCATGTTCCTGCGAAGCTGGAGCATACCGGTAATGGTGCTTGTATATTTTGTAATCAATTTTTTTTACCAGCAGGAATGGATCGATCCGCGGAATAAAGCATACGGGCTTAACTACCTCAATGTGGCAGAGCGCCCCCATTATAACCGCGAAACACTATGGCAATTGGCAAGTGATTCCAGCATTGAAGCGGATAAGCAGCATTTTCTGGCAGTACTCGAAAAATGGAAAGCGCGCCAGGGAACAGATAAACCTGTGATGTACATTATCAATACCAGCGGCGGGGGTACACGAAGTGCTGCTTTTACAATGAATACGCTGCAGCGGCTCGACAGCCTTTTCAATGGCGACCTGATGAAGCAGACCGTATTGATCAATGGCGCGTCTGGCGGCATGCTGGGCGCTGCATATTTCAGGCAACTGTACTATGAAAAGTTAAACGGGGCCAATATCAATTTGCGTGATCCACAATATGTGGAGCATATTACAAAAGACCTGCTGAATCCTTTGTTCTCATCTTTTATCACCCGGGATTTTATCGGGCCGGTTCAGAAATTTGAGCTCAACGGATACAGGTACCCCAAAGACCGCGGGTATGCTTTTGAACAGCGACTCAATGAAAACACGGAAGGCGTGTTATCAAGACCGCTTCGTTATTATGCGGAACCTGAGTCGCGGGCCATGTTGCCTACGATGTTATTTAATTCCGTCATCAATCACGACGGGCGTAAAATGATTATAGGCACCCACCCGGTGCGTTTTCTGATGAGAGGGCTGAAGGATACCACTGGCCTGGCACCTTTTGATCCGGATGCGATCGATTTTCATTCTTTTTTTATCCGGCAGGACCCTATGAGCATTAACCTGCTTTCGGCTTTGCGTATGAATGCCACTTTCCCCTATGTATTGCCCAATGTATGGCTTCCTACCCAACCGGTGATTGATGTAATGGATGCGGGTCTGCGTGATAATTTCGGGCAGGAATCGTCACTGCGTTTTATTTCCGTATTTAAAGAATGGCTGCAGGCAAATACCAGTAAAATAGTGCTGCTGCAGATTCGTGACCGCAGTCTGGGAGAGTGGGAGAGGCCGGAAGAAGGCAACAATAATTTGATCAATTTTGTGACCAAACCTTTTCTTACGCTGCAGAATAACTGGTATAAGCTACAGGATTACTACCAGCAGGATGCGCTTGACTATGTTTACCAGGCATACGGCCCGCAGTTTCACCGGATTTGTTTTCAGTATTCACCTGCTAAGGAGGAGGCGCCTGCCAGTCTCAGTTTTCACCTAACCGCTGCGGAGAAAAGAAGTATTGCGGCCGCGTTGGACAATGCTTCAAATAAAATTGAGTTTGAAAAGCTGAAGCGTATCCAGGAGGAAGGAATTAAGTAGTTCTACGCAAAAAAATAGGGTGTTTTCACCCCCTTTTTTTACGTAAATCCAAGGTAATATTGACCCAAAGCTTTCATATGACCAACTACCTGTCTCCCGTACGCTCTTTGTTACTCATTTTGATTGGCATTTTTATATGTCTTATACCTGCCTGCCGAAAAACTGTTGTTGACCAATCGCCAGGTGCAGAGAATATTCAAATTAATGAAATTAAAGACTGGGAGAAATGGTATTCAAAAACAATACCCAATGCTCCGAAAATGTTACTTAGCGGGGCAGAAAAAACATTTTACAAGGGAAGATTTTATGTTCGTGTTCCTTTACAGGGTAGCACAGGGATGTTCTATTTTGGGAAAGATCAAAGCCTTGAGGTAGTTTTTATGCGTATCGTTCCAGATAAAGTGAAAATTTCTTACCCTTTTACGGGTATCTACGAACTTATTGACATGAATAAGTTCTCATACAGGCGAATGAGTTTTGTGAATGGTGAATTTGTCAAAAATTTTCAAAGCTTGGGATCCACAGGCAGTGTTTCCGGCATACGATCAAATAGCTAGTTCTCACAACTTCTGTACTGTATTGCGCACTATATGGTGGCTGTCCCTGCAAAGGTCAATGGTGAATGGACAGGTTGTTGGGTGTTAGGTGGCGAAGGTGGCGGGGGCGGTGCGGGTGAACCAGAGAACATGCAGCCGCCGGAGGGGGGAGGTGGAGGTATTGATTGGGGAACTTTCTTGACCAACCTCAACCCTCCTGCTACCGGACCGGATCCAATACCTGGAGGGGGCGGCGGCACCTGGACGGTATTCACACCCCCTACCTATATACCACCGGCGGATCCCTATACGTTTTGGGAAGGCACCCAAGGGCTTGAACAATCAGTTGCAGACGAATACGATCCTGCTGCAAGTGATTCGGATCCTAATAATGCCTGGTGGGATGATAATATGAGCGATCCAAACGTAACATATAGTGCACAGCCTCGGCCTACCTTTGCAACCATGTTCAATAATTATCCAAAAAAATCTGATGGAGGAGATATGTCCGTTCCGGATGTTTGCAATTTAATCGGGGGACAGATAAAAACGATGTTTGATAACGGAATAATAGCAAACGCATGCGCTTTACGTGTATCACGGGCTTTGAATTATTCTGGAGTCACGATACCTATCATTGCCACGCAAACATTTCAAGGCGCGGATGGCAAAAATTATTTTATTTATGCAGCTAATTTATATAACTGGCTGACCAAAACTTTCGGACAGGCTGAAATTCATAAAACTGCAGCGGAAGGTGCACCTAACGGCACCAAGTTTCAAAATCAGCTAATTGGGATGCAAAACAGGGGGATTTACCTAATGAGGCCAATTTCGGTATCGGCCTTTCAGGCTTCAGGACATGCAACTCTGTGGGGCGGACTTGATTGTATTGGCGGACATAACTATTTTGCGGCTGCAAAAGATATTTATATATGGAAACTTCCGGAATGATGAAAAAGCCACTTACTACAACATCAAGCCTTTTGTTGATTATTATTCTGTGCATATATGGATGTAGGCCATCCCAAATGCTGGAACGCCAGGAATTGATAAAGGACTATGCACTATGCAGCTGTATACTTAACCTTGCAAAAAGCGATTCCATTGTTTTTAAAAATGATATTAGTAAAGCTATCTATCGGGAGATTGCAGGATATGAACCCCGGGATTATGATAGAATTGACAGCTTGATTAAAAGCCGTATTGATCATCACCTTCCTTTGCAAATAAACGATTACCAGGGTAAGAGCGCAGCGATTAAAGATTGCATAGACATTTACAAGAGCCACCTGCTTGATAGTCTTATAAAACAGATTACCACAAAAAGGATGGGTGTACAATAGGAGTGGGTGCATAATTTTCTAAACAAGATTAAGCCTTAATTTTGGTTGCGGAAGTAGCCTAAAAAATTTATTGTTACACTCCGTTCTCCGAAGTTTCCGGCTGAATAAGATCCAGGCAATCTTTCAAGATCCGTATATGAAACTCTTCCGCCGTATCCCTTGGCTCACCATCGATATGTAACGGCGCGTGTTTGAGGTTGCGGATCGTGATCGTTTCGGTTTGAAAGTAGAGAATGTTCTTCTTGCTCATATCCTCCACCAGTTGTTGCAACTTATTATTTCCACGCACCTGTTGCAGTATGGCAAAGGGCAGTTTGGCCTTATTCATTTTCTGTACCACCACAATATCAAGCAATCCATCCTGCAAACTCGCCTGCGGCGCAATCGTGAAATTATTTCCGAACTGGTTACTATTGGCTATACTGATAAAGAATGCATCGGTAAAAAAAGAAAAATTATCCAGTATCACTTCAAACTGGTAAGGATGGGCTTTGAAATAATTGAGAATGCTTTGCTGTGTATACATCACCAGCCCGCGTGTTGATTTATTCGCAAAATCATGTGCCACCTGTGCATCAAAACCAATGCCGCTAAGCATACAGGAATACTGGTCGTTTACCATAAAGGCATCTATCTTCTGCGACCTGCCCCCGAAAATAAGTGCCAGCGCCTGTTGCGGCTGCAGGGGAATGCCCGCTGCCCGCGCGAGGCCGTTTCCAGAGCCAACGGGTATGATGCCAAAACGAACAGGTACATCACACAGCGCACCCGTTACCTGGTTGATGGTACCGTCGCCACCGATCATTACTACATCGGTAAAATTTTCGTGGGTCACTTTGTCGCGCAGCAAATCGTAATCGCCGCGGGCGTTGGTAATAACCATTTCAAAGGGAATACCCTGTGCCGTAGTCTCCCGCTCGATGAGTTTTCGTAAACCATCCTTTTTTGAAGTACCGGATATAGGATTGAGTAAGTAAATTATTTTTCTGTCGGCCATCAGCGATTTTCTGAAAATGAGTATGAAATTTTTGTGTGAATCGTGAATCGTGAGTTGTGAGGCGTGAGTCGTGAGTTTTGGCGGTAGGCGGGAATTGACCATTCATGTTTCACGCCTCACGCCTCACGTCTCACGTATCACGCCTCACGTTTCACCACTTCATCAAAGCACTCGCCCAGGTAAACCCGCTCCCAAAGGCAGCGAGACAAACCAGGTCGCCATCTTTGACCAGGCCCATTTCCCAGGCTTCGCACAAAGCTATGGGAACAGAAGCAGCCGTGGTG